>JBCDIB010000001.1:0-31160 GCA_038749385.1 Pseudomonadota bacterium
CCTCAATTACGGTTCGGTTGTGGTGGCGGATGCTGACGGCAAGCTGGAAGGCCTGGTGACAGAGCGCGATATCATGAAACGCTTGGTCAATGAGGGTTTGGACGCCAAAAAAACCAAGCTCAGCGAAATCATGACGTCGGAGCTGCGCACCGCCAAGGAAGATGACGATGTGCGCGAGTGGTTGCGGGCCATGTCCAACGAACGGTTTCGCCGTGTGCCGGTGGTGGATGATGGCGGCCACATCAAAGCCATCATGACCCAGGGCGATTTCGTATCTTACACCTGGCCAGACCTGATCTATCAGGCCAAGGAAATGACGGTCAAAAGCGTGACCAATAACACCCAGACCGCGCTGATTGCCGGTGGTATCGCCATCTATACGATCGTGCTGATCTTTGCACTGAGGGCGATTTTCTAGTCCAAAACTGGCTCTGCCGCTGCTCGTTGTCGCAGCAGCGCCAGCGGGGGTTTGTGCGGCTGAGAATGTGCTAAGTTACCTGCATGAGCGTAACCACCGGCAACACTGACAACACCTTTGACGCTGAGCCAACGGCCGCGAGCACCCTGTTTTCTGCCTTGCTTGTGCCCTACCGATCTTTGGCTCCCATCGGCTTCAATTTGCTTATGGCGTTCCTATTTTTGGTGCTCACGTCCATGGGTGTGATGTTCTACCAGATCGGCGCGTGGCCGGTGATCGGCTTCTGCGGGCTGGATTTGCTGCTTATCTGGTTCGCCTTCCATGTGAACTACAAAGCCGCAAAGGCTTATGAGGAGGTTGAGCTTGATCGGACGCAGCTGCGCGTGCGCAAGGTCGATGCCAATGGCCGTGAAGCGCACCACGAGTTCAATCCATTCTGGACGCGCTTTCAGGTCGAACGCCATGACGAAATTGGCATCACATCCATGGTGCTCACATCCCGTGAGCCCAACGAGGACCCCTCAAAGCGTCAGCGAAAAGTCGCCATCGGCTCGTTTTTAAATCCTGATGACCGCGAGAGTTTCGCCAAGGCATTTGGTCAGGCTCTGGCGACTGCCAAGGCATAAGTTCGCAAACCCGCAAGAAACGGGTGGTGACAGTTTGCACGGGGCCTTACCGTCGCCCCATGAAACATGATCTGCACAGTCCGGCCAACCGCCGCTATGGTGGTATTGCCCAACCCATCACCGACACGATAATGGAGCGCGACGGCGATTACGCCCTCGTGCGATCTGCCATCGAATATATTTCAGAAAACTGGCTGGCGCAGCCCGGCCTCGCTGAATTGGCAAGCCATCTGGGTCTGGGTGAAACCGCCACGCAGAAGCTGTTCAAACGCTGGGCTGGATTGTCCCCGAAAGCGTTCCTTCAGGCTGTTACGCTCGACCACGCCAAGCGTCTGCTCCGCGATGACGCCCTGCCTTTGCTGGACGCAACCTATGAGCTCGGCCTCTCATCGCCATCACGGCTACACGATCTTTTCGTCACTCACGAAGCCATCGCGCCGGGTGTCTGGAAAGCCAAGGGCGAGGGGCTGAGAGTCGAGTATGGCTTTCACCGCTGCCCCTTTGGTCAGGCACTAATTATGGCCAATGCAGGCACTTTGGTCGGCTTGGCTTTTTGCGATGCAGGCGAAGAGAAGATGGCTCTGGAAGATATGCAATCCCGCTGGCCCCGCGCGACCTATACCAACGATCTAGCTGCCACAGCGCCCCTGGCGGCGCGCGTGTTTGACCCATCGCAATGGTCTGCCGATCAGCCGCTCCGGGTTACTCTTATAGGCACCGATTTTGAGATTTCAGTCTGGGATACGCTTTTGTCCATTCCGCTGGCCCAAGCCCGCACCTATTCGGACATTGCGGAGGCTATCGAGCGCCCCAAGGCTGTGCGCGCCGTTGGTGCTGCGGTGGGAAAGAACCCGATTTCTTTTGTCGTTCCCTGCCACCGCGCCTTGGGCAAAACGGGCAAGCTGACCGGATACCATTGGGGGCTGACGCGCAAGCAGGCCATGTTGGGTTGGGAAGCAGGGATTGCTGCTGACGATTAGGTCTCGCGCCCTATGTCTTGACCCATGTCTCAAGCCAAGTCCAAACCCTATGCCGATACGCTGATGGATGACGCGGCCATCGCGGAAACCTATAAGCGCCTGTCCGACACTATGCCCGGCCGCACGCCCACGGCCACCGGCCCAAAGGGGCAGCGTGATCCGTTTCAAAGCTGTGTCAGCTGCATGCTGTCGGCACAAAGCCGTGACGTAAACACGGCCAAGGCTGCCAACCAATTGTTCGCTCTGGCGGACACCCCCGAAGGCATCTTGGCGCTTAGCGATGAGCAGATCGCCACGGCCATCAAGCCTTGTGGCCTTTACAATATGAAGACCAAAAACCTGCGGAAGATGTGCAGCTTTCTACTGGAAGAGTTGAACGGCGAGGTGCCCACCAGCCGTCCGGGCCTTATGAGCATGCCGGGCATTGGCCGAAAATGCGCCGACATCGTCATGAACTTCACGTTCGGCGAGGACGTGATTGCCGTTGACACCCACATCCACCGTGTTTGCAACAGACTGGGACTGGCTGCGGGTAAGACCGAGGAACAGACGGCCAAGAGCCTGGAGAAACGCTCGCCGGATTGGGCAAAGCGCGATGGGCACTTTTGGCTGCTTCAGTTCGGCAAGAAAATCTGCCCTTCGCGCGCGCCCAAATGTGGCGACTGCTTTCTGAGCGATTTGTGCTTGTGGGATGAGAAGCGCATTTAGCCAGAACACCTAAAATGAGAAACAAGGAGGCAAGACTGGGTTTACCATTCTTGCATTCAGCAGGCGCAGACGCCGCCAAATAAACTGTTTTTCGAAGATTATTCGGCAGCTTGCTCCCAGCGCCCGCATCGGGCCAGAGGGGCAAATTATGAAATTTCTTTCCATGAAAGAGCTGTCGCGCGTGGTTCAGACGATCCGCTTTCGCCTGACCGCGGCCATGATCGGCGGCGTCATCCTTACTGTGCTGGCCTTGGTGCTGGTGAATGTGAACAGCTACACAAACAAAGCGCACGATGCGGCGGAAGTTCAGTCTGCTGCCATCGCCAAGTCTGCATCCGCAGCTTATTTGGATTTCAGAGCTGACCGCGATCCAAAGCGTTTCCAACGCACCATGAACGGTCTCGCAACCGATGAGATGGTGCAGCGGGTCGTTGTGCTGAACCAGATTGGTATTCCGGTGTTCGACAGAAACCGCATGCTCAATCGTGACGACAGAAAGACAGTTGAGCGCGACATGCTGCGCAGCGTGAAAGCGGACGGAGGCACGCTCACCGTCCACGCCGATGACAGCTGGAAGCATGCGCAGGCCTTCAGGCTTGATGAAAAGCGCCAGATATTCGTGCTTGTAACGATGGAAGCCAAACAGTTCGGCACACTGGCGGCTGAGATTTTTGGCAAGATGAAATATGCGCTGCTGGTGTTTCTGGCGCTCACGGCAGCGGGTGCCACCTGGCTGGTGAACTGCATCACAACCGGGCTGAAACATGTCGAGCGGCGGGCTGCGCGGGTCGCGGCCGGCGATCTGAGTACACGCATTGAGATCAAGGGCCGCAGCGAAATCGCAGACCTTGGGCGCAGCCTAAACAAGATGATCGACGCCATGCAGACCCAAATGTCCCAGATCCATGATCTGGCCTATATGGATGGTACAACCAAGCTTCCAAACCGGGCCTATTTCCGCCGCGAATTGACCCGTACATTGGATCTCGCCCGCCGCAATGACCGCCAGGGCGCGCTTTTGTTCATCGACTTGGACGGCTTTAAGAAGGTCAACGACACACTGGGCCACGACGCAGGTGACCTGTTGCTCCGTGAATTTGCCCGGCGCGTGGCCATGACCATCCGTGACGCAGACATGATCTCCCGCGCAGCAGAAGAAGGCGAAAGCCAAGGCGGCGAGGGCGATGCGTCGGTGGCCCGCATCGGTGGCGACGAGTTCACCCTCCTATTGCCTGAATTGGCACGGCCCGATGACGCAGCCATCGTATCGCGTCGCATCATAGAATTGCTGGATGAACCCTTCACGGTGAAAGGTCAGCAGGTCTTTGTGGGGGCATCCATCGGCATTTCCTGCTTCCCGCAGGACGGTCATGAAGCGGGTGTGCTGCTGAAAAACGCCGACATGGCCATGTACGCCGCCAAAGCTGCCGGCAAAAACACCTATGTGTTCTTTTCGCGGGATATGAACGTCAAGGCGCACTCGCGGATGTCGGTTGAAACCGACCTGCGGCTGGCCGTCGAATCCAACGAGTTCGAGGTGCACTACCAGCCCAAGGTCTGCACCACGAACGAGCAAATCCGTGGCTATGAGGCGCTTGTGCGCTGGAACCACCCGACCCGCGGAATGGTCAGCCCTGGCGAGTTCATTCCGGTTGCCGAGGAAACGGGTCTCATTTTGCCCATCGGCTATTGGGTGCTGGAAGAGGCCTGCCGCTTCGCCCACAATCTGCATACCGAAGGCGGCAAGCTGCCGGTGGCGGTGAACGTCTCAATGGCACAGTTCGAGCGCAAGGATTTCGCCGAGCGGGTGTTGGAAATCGTCGACCGCGTCGGTATCGACCCCCATTTGCTGGAGCTCGAGATCACCGAAAGCATGGCCATGTCCGACACCAACCATGCCCGCGAGATCACTGAAGAATTGCGTCTGCGTGGGATCAAGTTCGCCATCGACGATTTTGGCACAGGTTATTCTTCGCTCTCCACCATTACCAAGCTGCCTTTCGACGTGTTCAAGATCGATCGTAGCTTCATCAACCAGATGGGCGATGACCGTGAGGCAAAGATCATCGTCAAGACGATCCTCGCCATGGCCCAGAGCCTTGAGCTGGAAACACTGGCCGAAGGCGTGGAAACAAAAGAGCAGGCCGAGCAGCTGGGCGAACTTGGTTGCCACGACGCTCAAGGCTTCCTGTACGCCAAGCCGATGGCCGGCAAAGAGCTGCGCAAATGGATCAAGTCCCACGAGGGCGGCAATGCGCAGGCAACACGGCGCGAAGCGGACCGAGTGTAGAGAGCGCTCAGTTCAGCGAAGATCACGTCAGCGAAGATCACAGCCCGGCCATTTGGTCGGGCTGTTTTCGTTTAGCTGGTTGCCAGCTTATAGCTCGCAAAGGCGAAAACGCCGCCCAGCAGCCCTTCGATCCAGCGGCGGGCGCGGCGGTAGGCGGTCATGGCCGTCTTCGTGGCGAAGACGAGGGCGTAGCCCTGGTGAATGGCGGTGGTGATACACAGGCTCCCTGCAACGGTGAAGATCAAGACCGGCAGTCCACCGCCGCCCATCTGTGAAATCGCCACTGTTGCTGTCCAACCCAGCACAGCTTTTGGATTTGTCAGGTGAATGAGTGCACCTCTGCGAAACAACGAACGCCTGTTAGGCATCGCCGCCATGCCTGCCGCATCAGCGTTCGCGCGACCGGGGGTTAAAGCGGAACGGAGTGCCTTCCACGCCATCCATGCCAGATAGACGGCTCCAACCAGCTTCAGCACCATCAACGCGTAGGCAAAGCTGGTGAGCCAAGCCGCAACGCCGACCGAAGCGATCAGGGCCCAAGTGGCGCTGCCGCTCAGAACACCCCAGGTAAGCGTCATGCCGGCGCTTCGGCCATGAGCCATGGAAACGCCCATGATGGCCATAGCTGCCGGGCCGGGCGTCGATGCTGCCACCGCAAGGGCGCCCCAAGCCAACAAAATAGATGGCCAATGGGCGCTGATCTGTATCCAGAAGTCCTGCATCTACCTCTCCTGCCCCCGTCAGCCGGTTTCCTAGTGCGCTTTGTTTTCGTCGCCCAGCACTTCCTTTCTGGCAACGGTGCTGTCGGCGTTAAGCTTGAAAATCATGGGCACGCCTGTGGCGATTTCGCGTTTGACGATACTGTCTTCATCGTGGCCTTCCAGCACCATCAGCACGGAGCGCAGGGAGTTGCCGTGGGCGGCCACCAGCACGGTTTCGCCTCGCAGGACGCGGGGTAGAATTGCGGTCATGTAATAGGGCCACACCCGCGCTCCGGTATCTTTCAAGCTCTCGCCACCGGGGGGCGGTACGTCATAGCTTCGGCGCCAGATGTGCACCTGCTCGTCGCCCCATTTTTCGCGGGCATCGTCCTTGTTCAGGCCGGCCAGATCACCATAGTCGCGCTCATTGATGGCGATGTTGCGGATGGTTTCCAGATCGCTCTGGCCCACCCCATCGAGGATGTATTGCGCGGTGCGCTGGGCGCGGGTCTGCATAGATGTGAAGCAGATATCAAACTTCATGCCACGCGCGCCCAGGGTTTTGCCGGCTTCTTGTGCCTCGGCTTCGCCCTTGGGCGTCAGGTCCGGATCTTTCCAGCCGGTGAACAGATTCTTGAGGTTCCACTCGGATTGGCCGTGGCGGACGAGGACGAGAGTTCCGGACATTTTGGTTTTCCTATTTCAATCAATCGGTGAGGCCGAGCACATCCATCATGGAATAGCGGCCAGGTTTTTTGTTGAAGGCCCACAGGGCGGCGCGCACGGCCCCTTGGGCAAATATGGCGCGGTCTTCGGCATGGTGAGACAGGGTGATGCGCTCGCTGGGGCCTGCCAGAATAACTGAATGGTCCCCTGTTACCGAGCCGCCCCGCAGCGTGGCGAACCCGATGCTGCCATTGGGCCGGGGGCCGGTGTAGCCGTCCCTCACGCGAACCGATTGGTCGGCCAGGTTGATGGCGCGGCCGGCAGCGGCGGCTTCCCCAAGCAGAAGAGCGGTGCCAGAAGGCGCATCCACCTTATGCTTGTGATGCATTTCCAGCACTTCAATGTCGAAGGCGTCCGGACCCAAAGCGGCGGCGGCTTTCTCAACCAATTTGGCCAACAGGTTCACACCGAGGCTCATATTACCGCTTTTAACGACACGGGCATGTCGGCTGGCGGCGTCGATCTTGGTTTCATCTTCCGCGCTGCAACCGGTGGTGCCGATCACGTGCACGATGCGCGCTTGGGCTGCCAGCTCAGCATAAAAAAGCGTGGCCTCGGGCTGGGTGAAATCCACCACGCCCTCAGCTTCGACAAAGGCGGCCAGAGGATCATCGGTTATGGTGACACCCAGCTGTTCCAACCCGGCCAGCGTGCCAGCATCCTTGCCGATGCTGTCTGCGCCTTGCCGGTCGACGGCGCCGGATAATTCAGCGCCTTCAGTGGCAACAATCGTGCGAATAAGGGCTTGGCCCATGCGGCCGCCAGCCCCGGTTACAACGAGTTTCATGCCCGCAAATCCTTCTGCGTATCTTTCCGGGGTTCAGACGGGACCGTTTCGATGTGACCCGCTTGGAACTGCGCGTACGCGCCCCCCGCATTCATTAATTGCCCGTGCTGCCCGCTCTCCACAATATGTCCACCGGACATAACGTAAATCGCGTCGGCACTGCGAATGGTGGACAGGCGGTGTGCGATGACGATGGTTGTCCGCGTGCCGGCCAGATCATCGATCGCGGCCTGCACCTTGGCTTCACTATCATTGTCGAGGGCCGATGTTGCCTCGTCGAGCAGCAAGATGGGAGCGTCTCGCAATATGGCCCGGGCTATCGATATGCGCTGGCGCTGGCCGCCGGACAGGTTTGTGCCGCGCTCGCCCAAGGGCGTGTCGTAGCCCAGTGGCAGGGCGCTTATGAAGTCGTGGGCATAGGCCGCACGGGCGGCTTTTTCGATGGCATTTTGGTCGCTTGTGTATGCACCGAAAGCGATATTCTGCGCGATGGTGCCCTCAAACAAAACCGGCGATTGCGATACATAGGAAATGGCCTCGCGCAGACTGTCGGAGGTTATGCCTGCAATGTCCTGATCATCCACCCGCACCGTCCCGGCGCTCGGGTCATAAAACCGCAGCAGGAGAGAGAAAAGCGTGCTCTTGCCGCTGCCCGAAGCCCCAACAAGTGCTGTTATTTTGCCCGGCTCGGCCACCAGGCTTACGTTCTGCACCACCGGCAGATCGTCATCATAGCCAAAGGATACTTCGTCAAATTCCACCCGTCCGACACCGGCCTTTAATTCTTGGGCATTGGGCCTGTCGCTCTGGCGCGGCGGTGTGCGCAAAATGCCCTCAACCATGCGGGCGTTGGTGGTTACCCGCTCAAAGCCCACCCGTAGCGCCAGCAAGCGCTTCACCGGATCGTAGAGCATGATGAGCGCTGTGAGAAACGCAAAGAAACTGCCCGGGTCAACATCGCCACCAGCGGCGCGCATGCCCACAAAGACCAGCAGCCCGCCCACGGATAGGCCCGCCAATATCTCGATTATCGGGCCGGTGGCGGCGTCGGTACGAACCGCGGCGTTGGACGCCTTTTCCGCCTGCCGGATCTCGTCACTTGCGCTGTCCCGAAAGCGATCCTCAAGATTGAACGCCTTTACGATGTCCATGGACGACACGGTTTCCTGAAAACGTGACGCCACGCGGGCCACGGCGCCGGTCAGGGCCACGGTCTGTTTTTTCATGCGCTTGATCAGATTTCGGGTCGATAGGCCGCCGGCAATCACCACGAACAAGGCAACGCCTGTCAGCTGCGGTTCCAGGGCTATCATCACCGCAAACAGCCCGATGACGGTCACCGTTTCGCGCGTTATGCCGGACAGCACGGCCACGATCATCTGCCGCATGGAGTTAATGTTCTCGTTGATCTCTCCGACCAAGTAGCCGGAGCGGGATTTGGCGAAATAGTCGAGACCAAGGGTCAGAAGGTGGTTGTAGATTTTCTGCTGGTAGGTGGCGACGATGGAATTGCCGATGCGGCCCAGCGATATTTTGGCCACAAAGCCCGCAACCCCCCGGCCGATATAGGCGGCCACAAACCCCCCGGCGACCAAGAAAACCAGGCTGGTATCGGTGGCCAGAAGCACCTCATTGACGATGTCTTTCACCATCCATGCCAACAGCCCGCTAGTGCTGCCAACGATCAACAGACTGATGATGGCCAACACATAGGTGTAGGGCTGCAGGCGAACATCTTCGCCGAGAATGCGGCGGAAAATGTCCCAACCGCTTTCCGCCATCGCATCGCGTGCGGGTGGCACCGTCTCAGATATGCTTGGTGAGCCCATAGGGTCTCTTATCGCAGCGAACCGGCTTTTAACAGACGCGGGCGTCAGCCAGCATCCGTGTTGAGCCAACGGCGTTGATCCGTCTTCATACCAAATCGTGTGGGGGCATGTGCGTAGGCGGCGAGCCCCAGCATTGGGGCCAGCGGGTGCATGACTACAGAGACGGGCAACTCGGCCAGCATGGCGCTGTGTGGGGCCTTGTCACGGAACGCATCGATCAGCTTGCCGTTGCGCAAAACTTCTATGATTTTCTGGCTGATGCCGCCGGTCAGATACACGCCACCGGTGGCGATGAAGATAAGTGCCAGATTGCCCGCAACACGGCCCAGATGTTCCGCAAACAGGTCCAGCGTTTCGTCCGCCAGCGCGTCGACTTCCTTAATGGCGGCATCGGAAATCTCTGAGGGTTGCGTGAATTTTGGCTCCACGCCATCGGCCTTGCAAAGCGCCCGATAAAGGTTCAGCAAGCCATCGCCGCAGACGATTTGCTCGGCGGACATGCGACCTTCAATGGTCTCCAGATATGGCCAATATTCCCGGTCCCGATCACTGACCGGGGCGAGATCTATGTGGCCACCTTCGCCCGGGATGGGCAGCCAAACGCCTTTTGCATTTACCAGTGCCGCAACACCCAAGCCGGTGCCCGGGCCAAGAATGACCTTTGGACCCACCGGGTCAGCCACATTGTCCGTCAGCGGCTCGATTTCTTCGTCCTTCAGCGCGGAAAGGGCCATGGCCTGCGCTTCAAAATCATTGAGAATGATGATTTCTTCCAAGCCAAATTCCTTGGCCAGCTGGCGGGGTTGTATCACCCAATGGGCGTTGGTCAGATCAATCTCGTCACCATCCACCGGCCCTGCCACCGCCAAAATAGCGGTGCGCGGAATCAGCGAGGTTTTGTTCAAAACACCGGCGTCGATGGCTTCGCCCAGGTTTTCAAAGTCAGCGGTGCGCACGGGGTCGAAGTGCCGTGGGGCGGCGTGGCTATCCACCACGAGCGCAAACCGGGCATTGGTGCCACCAATGTCGCCGATAAGGACAGGGTAGTTGAAGCTGGTGGGGTCGGTGAGGTCGGATTGAATTTGCATGGTCTTAAGGGTTCTTTGAAGACGTTGCCCGCGAAAGGCGGGCCGTTGAAATGAGGTGTTCTGCGGTGGCCAGATTAAGGGCCATGGGAATGTCGTAGACCAGTGCCAGCCGCATCAGCGCTTTCACGTCCACATCGTGGGGCATGGGTGACAACGGGTCGACCAGAAAAACCAACCCTTCAATTTGGCCCTCTGCAATCATGGCTCCGATCTGCTGATCGCCGCCAAGAGGGCCGGATTTCAGGCGACGGAGTGTAAGGCCGGGCACGGCGTCCGCGATTCTACCACCCGTCGTGCCGGTTGCCACCAGATCAAACTGAGCCAGCTGGGCCTTATGCCGTACGGCAAACGCCACCAGATCGTCCTTCTTGGCGTCGTGAGCCACCAGCGCGATGGTTGTGGGAGACGCCATCAGCTTGAAAATCCACAGTTTGTGTTGAGCGCAGCCAATAGCCTGGAACAAGCCTTGCGCGTTATTTCGTCAGCGTTACCGGAGGTCTAGCCGCTTTGAAAGCCGCAGGATGCACCCAATTTGCAATCTGATCGCAAAGCTGCGCACTTTTCCAAAGCGCTTTTGCTTAATATCTGGTCTGTGCCTACTCGGTGGGCAGGCAATCGGGCAAAACCGATGCGCTTCGGGCTTCCAAGCATGGCGGGGTCGTGCAATGTTTGCGGCAAGCGGAATGGCGCCCGACCCCAGAAATGAAGTCGGGCAGCGCTTTCGTCCAACCGGCCACCGCAGAGTTGGCCGACTATCAAACCCCGCGGGCCATCATGGCGTCCGCGTCAAAACAGGGATTTCACATGAACAAGTTTATCGCCAGCACCGTCGCCGCAATGGGCCTGATGGTTTCTGCAGCCTATGCAGAAGGCCCTGCCGTGGTCTTCGACATGGGCGGCAAGTTCGACAAATCGTTCAACGAGGCTGCCTACAATGGCGCCGAGCGCTTCAAAGTAGAAACTGGTACCGATTACGCCGAGTTTGAAGTGCAGGCTGCTGCACAGCGCGAGCAGGCTCTGCGCCGCTTCGCCGAGCGTGGCCA
The DNA here is from genome assembly GCA_038749385.1 of Pseudomonadota bacterium. GTDB lineage: Bacteria > Pseudomonadota > Alphaproteobacteria > Rhizobiales > Rhizobiaceae > JBCBXA01. Next base: position 11,197 of record JBCDIB010000001.1, read on the forward strand.
CAACCCGGTTGTTGGCATCGGCTTCGCCCAGGCAGAAGCCATGAGCAAAGTCGCCGCTGAATTCCCCGACACCAACTTCGCCCTCGTGGACATGGTCGTCGACCTGCCAAACGTGCGTTCTGTGGTCTTCAACGAGCATGAGGGGTCTTACCTCGTGGGCGTGATGGCGGCCAAAGCCTCTGAAACCGGCAAAGTCGGCTTCATCGGCGGCATGGACATTCCGCTGATCCGCAAATTCGCCTGTGGCTACGTGCAGGGCGTCAAGTCCGTGAACCCGGATGCTGAAGTGTTCCAGAACATGACCGGCACCACCGGCGAAGCCTGGAACAACCCTGTGAAGGGCGGCGAGCTCGCCACCAGCCAGATCGACCGCGGCGCTGACGTTGTTTATCACGCAGCAGGCGGCACTGGCCTCGGCGTTCTTCAAGCCGCCGCAGACGCCGGCAAGCTCGGCATCGGTGTGGACTCCAACCAGAACTACCTGCACCCCGGTTCCGTTCTGACATCCATGCTCAAGCGGGTCGACAACGCTGTCTATAACGCCATGAACGATGGTACATCCGGTGAGTTCACAACTGGCATCAACGTGCTCGGCTTGGCCGAGGATGGCGTGGGATACTCCCTCGACGAAAACAATGCCGATCTTGTCGATGAAGAAATGAAAATGGCTGTCGAACAGGCGAAAGCCGACATCATTTCAGGCTCCGTGACCGTGCACGACTACATGTCTGACAATAGCTGCCCAGCTGGCTAAGCCGAGCTGCGCGACCCTAAAGGGCCGCCCGTCCACATCGGGCGGGCGGCCTTCTCTTTACTCATACTCCACGAGTTCTGCAGCCCATGCACGAAACCCCCGATATGACTGCCGCTGAACTGGCCAACCTGCCCCCCGCAATAGCGCTGCGTGGCGTGTCCAAAAGTTTCGGGCCGGTGCAGGCCAACAAGGACATTGAGCTGACGGTCAAAAAGGGCACGATCCACGGCATCATCGGGGAAAATGGTGCGGGCAAGTCGACTCTGATGAGCATTCTTTACGGCTTCTACCAGGCTGACAGCGGCACCGTTTCCATCGATGGGCGCGAGGTGCAGATCAAGAGTTCCGACGCTGCCATCGATCTGGGTATCGGCATGGTGCACCAGCACTTCATGCTGGTGGATAATTTCACCGTCCTTGAAAACGTCATGCTAGGCGCCGAAGGCGGCGCGACATTGGGTAAGGGGATCAACAGTGCCCGGGCCGAGCTTAAACGCCTTGAGGATGAATATGCGCTGGATGTGGATCCCGACAGCGTAATCCAGGATTTGCCCGTCGGGCTCCAGCAGCGCGTGGAAATTCTGAAGGCGCTGTTTCGGGGCGCGGAAATTCTAATACTTGACGAGCCTACCGGTGTGCTGACGCCGGCCGAGGCCGATCATTTGTTCCGCATACTCGAGCAGCTTAAATCGCAGGGTAAAACTATCTTGCTCATCACCCACAAGCTGCGGGAAATCATGGCCATCACGGATGAAGTGTCTGTCATGCGCCGAGGCGAGATGGTGGCCACCCGCACCACTGCCGACACGTCCGTTGAAGAGCTGGCCGAGCTGATGGTCGGTCGCCGTGTGCTGCTGCAGGTGGAAAAAGACCTTGCCATCCCAACCCAGGTGAAGCTGGAGGTTGAGGGTTTGACGGTGCGCGACAAGCGCGGCGTCACCATGGTGGACGACGTGTCTTTCAACGTGCGCGCCGGCGAAATCGTCGGCATAGCCGGCGTGGCCGGCAACGGCCAGTCCGAGTTGCTCAAAGCCATATCGGGCATCGTTAAACCTGCGTCCGGTAAGATATTGCTCGATGGCGAAGTGCTGGACCAAAGCGGAACGCCCGACCCCCAGGAGGTGCGGGAGCGGGGCTTGGCGCATGTGCCTGAAGACCGGCACCATATGGGGCTGGTACTGCCCTTTGAAGAGCGCGAAAATGCGATTCTCGGATATCAGACAGACCCGAAATATGTGAACGGCGCATTTTTGGACATGTGGGCCATCCGCGCCGAGGCGGAAGCGAAAATCGAGCAGTACGACATCCGCCCCCCCAACCCGAAGCTCAAGACCGCCAATTTCTCCGGTGGCAATCAGCAGAAGATCGTGTTGGCCCGGGAGATGGAGCGGGATCCCAAAGTGCTCATCATCGGCCAACCCACCCGGGGTGTCGATGTGGGGGCTATCGAGTTCATTCACAAGCGCATTATCGCCATGCGCGATGCCGGGAAAGCCGTGCTTTTGGTGTCGGTGGAGCTGGATGAAATCCGTGCCTTGGCTGACCGTGTGCTGGTCATGTTTGCCGGCAAGATCGTGGGTGAATGCACACCCGACACGCCGGAGGGCGAAATCGGCCTCATGATGGCGGGTATTGAGCAGGACAAGGCGGCCGCGCTTGACGCTGCGCCTGGTGCGGTGCCGGTGGATGTCGCCACCCCAAAGCCAACTGTGCAGGCGCGGACATGACCCTCAAACCCCGTATCAATATTATCACCTTGGGTGTGGCCGACATGCCAACGTCCCGCGCCTTTTACGAAGCCCTTGGCTGGCCTCTGGAAGTTGCTCAATCCAACGATCAGGTCTCATTCTTTCGCGGTGACAATATCGTGCTCGGATTGTTTGGTGCGGACGCATTGGCTGAAGACGCCAATGTGAAGGGAGGCGGGCACGGCTTCAAAGCGGTCACGACAGCCTATAATTGCCTCAGCGAAGCAGAGGTAGACGAAGCCTATGCCCACGCCGTGAATGTTGGCGCAACCGCCATCAAGCAACCGCAGAAAGTGTTCTGGGGTGGCTATTCCGGCTATTTCGCAGACCCAGACGGGCACCTCTGGGAGGTGGCCTACAACCCGTTCTTCGCCATGGACGAGAATGGCCAAATAGATTTCGCAGCCAGCGGTGAGGACCAAGCGTGAACGACGAACTTCCCAAGTGGATCGACTACGGCCTGATCCCGTTCTTCAACCTCGTCGTGGCGTTTCTGGTGGCAGGGCTTGTCGTGCTGTTTGTGGGCGAGAATCCGCTTGAAGCTGCGCGGCTTATGGTCAAGGGCGCATTCGGCTACGGGTCAGGCATCGGCTTCACCCTTTTCTACGCCACCAATTTCATTTTCACAGGCCTTGCCGTGGCCGTTGCTTTCCATGCCGGCCTTTTTAACATTGGCGGTGAGGGTCAGGCGCTGGTCGGCGGCCTGGGTGCTGCGCTGGTGGCCATGGCGCTGGGCACGATATTGCCTTGGTATGTGAACTTCCCACTGCTGATCCTGGGGACGGCCCTGTTCGGCGCTTTGTGGGCTCTGATTCCGGCCTGGCTACAAGCCACGCGCGGCAGCCATATCGTCATCACCACCATCATGTTCAACTTCATCGGCGCGGCGCTGGTGACCTATCTGTTGTCCGGTGCACTGCGACCTGACGGGTCCATGGAACCTGCCTCGGCACCATTTCCGCCAGGTGCACAGATACCGAAGATGGATTGGCTCATGGGCTGGTTGGGCATCGACATCCGGTCGGCGCCCTTCAACATCTCATTCCTTGTCGCTTTGCTGGCAGCTTATCTCGTCTGGCTTCTCATCTGGCGCACGCGCTTCGGCTACGAAGTCCGAACCACCGGCGTGTCACCATCAGCGGCGGTCTATGCAGGCATTCCGCAAACGCGCACCATCATTGTGGTGATGCTCATCTCCGGTGCCTTGGCGGGCATGATGGCCATGAACACAGTTGTGGGTTCAGAGGCGCGTTACACGCTGGACAATGTGGCTGGAGCGGGCTTCGTGGGCATCGCCGTCGCGCTCATGGGGCGCTCGCACCCGGCGGGCATCATCCCGGCCGCTATTTTGTTCGGCGCGCTCTATCAGGGGGGCGCGGAACTGGCGTTCGACATGCCCGCCATCACCCGCGATATGATCGTGGTCATTCAGGGCCTTGTCATCCTGTTCGCCGGGGCCATGGAGCATATGTTCCGGCCCTCCATCACGGCCATTGTGCGCAATCGGCGCGGTGCGGTGGCAGCTTCCGCCGCACAAGCTGCGGAATAGGGGGCGGTCGTGGATCTCGTTGTTCTCGTTTCCATCATCAACGCCACGCTGCAGGCGGCGGTGCCCCTGACATTTGCAGCGTTGGCGGGGCTTTATTCCGAGCGCGCCGGTGTCTTCGACATTGGCCTTGAGGGCAAAATGCTGGGGGCCGCCTTCGCGGCCGCCACCATCGCCTTTTATTTCAACGATGCTTGGCTGGGACTTTTGGCGGGCATTCTCGTGTCCGTGCTGCTGGCCTTGGTGCACGGCTTTGCGTCGATCACGGTGCGCGGCAATCAGATCGTCTCGGGCGTCGCCATCAACTTCTTCGCCGCCGGAGCCACCGTACTGTTCGGCCAGGCGCTGTTTCGCCAGGGCGGGCGCACGCCGCAGCTGCAACGCGAAGGGCGGTTTCTCGATATCGACCTACCGTTTGCCGATGCTTTGCGGGACGTTCCAATCGTCGGCACAATTTATTCCGACATCATTTCCGGCCACAACGCGCTCGTCTATCTCGCCATTCTTGCCGTGCCGCTGACGGCGTGGGTGCTCTACCGAACGCGCGTGGGCCTGCGCCTGCGAGCCGTGGGGGAAAACCCCGGCGCGGTTGATACGGCGGGCATCTCGGTCACCTTCGAGCGCTACCGGGCTGTCATCATTTGCGGTGTGCTGTGCGGCTTTGCCGGCACGTCCCTTTCGCTGGCCCAGTCGGTCGGTTTCGGCAAAGACATGACCGCCGGGCGCGGATACATCGCGCTGGCCGCTCTCATTTTTGCCAAATGGAAACCTTGGCCCGTCCTGTGGGCATGCCTGCTGTTCGCATTTTTCGACGCCATTTCCACCACGCTCCAGGGCGTTACCTTCCCGGTGATCGGGCAGCTCAACCCGCAGCTGATCCAGGCTCTGCCATACATTCTGGTAGTGGTGCTGCTGGCCGGTTTCATCGGCAAGGCTATTCCGCCCAAAGCCGGTGGCGTGCCATACACCAAGGAACGCTAGTGTGTCTCATGACCTGTTTGAGGCGGCGAAGGCTGCCAGTGAGAAACACCGCGCCACCTATTCCAATTTCCCCGTGGGGGCGGCCATCCGCACGGTCGATGGGCAGGTGTTCACCGGCGCGAACATCGAAGTGATCTCATATCCCGAGGGCTGGTGCGCCGAAACCAGCGCCATCGCCCACATGGTCATGGCGGGCGCGGACGGAATCGTGGAAATCGCGGTGTACGCACCAAAAAAGGACCTCATAACCCCCTGCGGTGGGTGTCGCCAACGGCTTGCGGAATTTGCCCATGGCGATCCGATATTGCACCTGACGGATGCAACCGGCGTGGTTGAGACAACCACCCTGTCCGCTCTATTTCCCCGGGGGTTCGAAGCGAAAGCACTGAAAGAAGACTGATGCATCCGGCTGTCGAAACTCTCATCAAACGTCTCGAAGGCCGCTCGCCGCGCACCGCCATGATTCTCGGCTCCGGCCTTGGTGATCTGGCGGATACGATCGAAGACGAGGTTTCCATTCCCTACGACGATCTGCCGGGGTTTCCGGTGGGCAATGTCACCGGTCACGCGCGGCGCGTGGTGGCCGGCACAATTGCGGGCAAGCCCATCATGATGCTGTCGGGGCGTGTGCATTATTATGAACATGGGGACGCCGCCGCCATGCGCCCGGTGCTGCAAACGCTGAGCGATATTGGCATCGAAAACCTGGTCCTCACCAATGCGGCCGGCTCGGTCGATCTCGATATTGAGCCAGGATCGGTGATGCAGATTAGCGACCACATCAATTGGTCCGGCATGAACCCGCTCATGGGTGAAGAAACTGACGCGCGCTTCGTCGATCTGTCGGAAGTGTATGATCGTGGCCTGCTTAGTCTGTTTTCCTCCGCCGCCGAAACGGCGAACGTGCCCATGGGCAAAGGGATTTACATGTGGTTCTCCGGCCCAACCTTTGAAACGCCAGCCGAGATACGCATGTCCCAGACGCTGGGCGCAAATGCCGTTGGCATGTCCACCGTGCCAGAAGCCATTCTGGCTCGCTTTTACGGCCTGCGCGTCGCCGGTTTTTCCGTCATCACAAATATGGGCGCAGGCATGCAATCCACCACACTCAGCCATGACGAAACAAAGCAGATGGCTCCCGTGGGCGGCGAAAAGCTGGCCAAAATACTGACGCAAGCCATTTCTGGAGGCGGCCTGTGAAAACCCAATACGCCCAAGCTGACCGTGATCTGGCCCGCACGATCGTTTCCATGATCGACCTCACCAATCTCAACGATGACTGCACCGATGCGGACATACACAAACTGTGTGAACAGGCGTTGGCCACCGACCAGCGCCCGGCCACCGCAGCCGTGTGCGTGTGGCCCGCCTTTGTTGCCCAGAGTAAGCAGGCCTTGACCGATAGCGGCGTACTGGTGGCAACAGTCGTGAACTTCCCAAAAGGCGGCACGGACACCGCCGCGGTCATGGTTGAGACGGAGAAAGTGCTTGAGGCCGGCGCCGATGAAGTGGATCTGGTGTTTCCCTACGAAGCATGGATCGCTGGCGATGTGACCACCGCTACCGAGCAGGTCGAGGCCATCCGGGCGCTGGTGCAAGCGCCGGCCAAGCTGAAGGTGATCATTGAAACAGGTGAACTGGCCAATGAGGATCTGATCCGGGAAGCGTCGCTCATGTGCATCGGGCAGGGGGTGGATTTCATCAAGACTTCCACCGGCAAGGTGGCTGAGAATGCGACGCTGGAGAGTGCCCGAATCATGCTTAGTGCCATCGCGCAAGCAGGTGGTGGAACCGGGGGAGTGTGCGGCTTCAAACCCGCCGGCGGCATCCGCACGTTTGACGATGCCAGAGATCATCTGGGCTTGGCGGCTTCCATCATGGGTGAGGGCTGGGCCACGCCGGCCACCTACAGGTTCGGAGCCTCAAGCCTGTTGGGAAGTGTTGAGTCTGTTTTGATCGGTGGCGCCGCTGCTCCAGTCGGGGGCTATTGATATGGCGCGCAAATTTCTCAGCCAGGAAACCATCCGGCTCAAGCGCGAAGGTCAGGTCGTGGCCGCCGACCGTATCGCGGACTTTGTGGGCGGCATAACCGATGGGTCGGTGTCTGAAGGCCAGATCGCCGCGTTTGCCATGGCGGTGTTCTTCCAGGATATGACGACTGACGAGCGAGTGGCGCTGACGAAAGCGATGCGCGACAGCGGCACCGTGCTGGCCTGGCCGGAATTGGACGGCCCTGTCGTGGACAAGCATTCCACCGGCGGGGTGGGCGATAATGTTTCGCTGATACTCGCGCCCATCGTTGCGGCGTGCGGGGCTTACGTGCCCATGATCTCAGGTCGTGGGCTCGGACATACCGGTGGCACGCTGGATAAATTCGATTCCATTCCCGGTTACCAGACCCAGCCCGATGAGGCGCTGTTTCGCAAGGTCACCAAGAAAGTGGGCTGCGCCATCATTGGCCAGACCGCCGATCTCGCCCCCGCGGACAAACGGTTTTATGGCATACGGGACGTCACCGCGACGGTGGAAAGCGTGCCGCTCATCACGGCATCTATCTTGTCCAAAAAGCTCGCTGCGGGCCTCGATGCGTTGGTGCTGGACGTCAAATGCGGCAATGGCGCATTTATGAAAGATGCCGACGAGGCCCGCGAGCTGGCCACCAGTCTGGTGCAGGTCGCCAATGGGGCTGGCGTTACGACCACCGCCCTGCTGACAGACATGAATCAGCCCTTGGCCAGCGCCATCGGCAATGCCGTCGAGATGCGCAACGCCGTGCGGCTCCTCACCGGCGACAGCTCTGACACGCGGCTTGAAGCTGTGACGGTGGAATTGTGCGCTGAAATGGTGTTGTCGGCGGGTATAGCCAGTTCCATCGAAGACGCGCGGGAACAGTGCCTGAACGCGCTCGCCTCCGGCGCCGCCGCCGAGAAGTTCGGACAGATGGTAACTGAACTTGGTGGCCCATCGGATTTTATGGAGCAGATGGATAAGCACCTAATCGCCGCGCCTGTGGTGCGGGAAGTGACGGCCAGGAACACGGGGACTGTGGCATCCATAAACGCGTTCGCTCTGGGCGTTTCTGTCATTGAGCTCGGAGGCGGCCGCCGGGTCGCGGCGGATAAGATTGACCATTCTGTGGGCTATTCAGACGTGGTGCAGGTGGGTGATCGCCTGTCCAGTGGCGACCTGTTGGCCACGATCCACGCTGCTGACGACGCCGCGGCGGATGCGGCAGAGCAAGCGCTGCACGACGCCATAACTCTTGGCGATGCCGCCGACGGCCCGTTGTTTCTCGAGCGTATTACCGGCTAATTTTGCAGGATCAGCTTGCCGTCACTCACGCGGTAGCTTTTCAAGCGGCTCAAGAATGAATTGCCCAGCAACACGGTGTCCAGCGCATTGTCATCGAGCACTAAGGCTTCGACGTTCCGAACCGTGATCCTACCGACCGACACGCTGTCCAGGATCGCCCGAGCGGCCATAACTTCGCCATTTGCCGTGCTCACCCGCACATTGTAGCGAAGCCCGCTGCCCCTGATACCAACCCGGCGCGCGGTGCTTTTGTTTAGCGCGATGGTCGAAGCGCCGGTGTCAACCATCACAGGAATTGTGACCCGGTTCAGTTTTGCTTTCGGCCGGAAATGGCCGTCGCGGCCGGCGGTGATCATGGCGCGTTTGCCGCCGCCGGGATTTGTTCCAGCGCTCGTTTTGTACACGGGTTGCAGAGGCGATGTTTGGCGCTCGGTGCGTGCTGGCTTGCTCACCGATCGGCTCACCGCCGGTGGTGTCGTTACCTCCGACCCGAGCCGTGCATCCAGATGCACCTGCAATTGCTGCACCATAAAGGGCGCAGCAAAGGCGGCGATACAACATGTGACGATCAGCGTGCGCATGCGGCAACACTAGCAAACACGCATTCACAGCAAGTTAGCGCCGCATGGGACTGTCGCAAATCCAGCCGAAAAGGTTAGCTGCCGCTTACCTGCAAAGCTCTATTTTGTGCCGTACATACGGTCACCGGCATCGCCCAATCCGGGTACAATGTAGCCGAGATCGTTAAGGTGGCTGTCGACGGAGGCCGTGAAGATCGGCACATCTGGATGAGCTTTCTCGAAATTCTCAATGCCTTCAGGCGCAGCCAACAGGCACAGGAAGCGCATATCTTTCGCACCCCGTTCCTTGAGCTTGTCCACGGCCATGATAGCGGAGTTGGCAGTGGCCAGCATCGGGTCCACCACAATGGTCAGCCGGTCGGACAAATCCTCCGGCGCCTTGAAGTAATATTCCACTGGCTGCAGCGTTTCGTGGTCGCGGTATAGTCCGACATGGGCAACCCGGGCCGATGGTACGAGATCGAGCATACCCTCCAGCAGGCCATTGCCCGCCCGCAGCACAGACGCAAACACCATTTTCTTACCAGCAAGCATAGGGGCGTCCATCTCTTCCAGCGGCGTTTCGATCTGCACTCTGGTCATGGGTATTGCCCTGGTTACCTCGTAGCAGAGCAGCAGCGAGATTTCGCGGAGCAGGCGGCGGAAGCCCGCGGTGGACGTATCCTTCTGGCGCATGTGGCTGAGTTTGTGCTGCACCAACGGATGGTCGACGACGGTGGTGTTGGTGGGGGTGTAGGTCGATTTGCTCACGGGTGGGCTCATTGTTGAGGTGTGTCTAATTTTGCGAGAAGGGCTGTACGGGTAGCATCGTCCACAAAGGCGACGTTAATGGCTGTGCGGGTCATTTCGTTGTTTTCACCGCGTGAAAACCCAAAAGTGCTGGCGGCCATTTCATATTCTGCTTGAGTGCTGGTGGCAAAAAAAGGCGGATCATCTGCCGATACCGTCACAGGCACTCCCGCATCATGCAATGTCCGCAATGGATGTTTGTCCGCTGCGAACACGCCCAGCGCAATATTTGAACCGGGGCACACTTCCAGCACAATCTGTTCGTCCGCCAATCGCTTTACGAGGTCCGGATCTTCCACCGCCCGCACGCCGTGGCCGATGCGCTCAACCTGCAGGTGCTCGAGGCAGTCTCGCACGCTCTCGGCCCCGCACAACTCGCCCGCATGGGCCGTCAGGCGAAGTCCGGCGCCTTTGGCCCTCGCGAAGGCACCACCAACTTCAGACGGATGCCCCATGCGCTCGTCGCCTGCCATACCGAAACCGGTCACCATGGGGTGCGGATGCTTCTCGGCCAATTCTGCGGCTTCATCTATGTGGTGCATACCGATATTGCGCACACCGGTGGTGATGAAGCGGCACTCTATGCCGGTGGCCGCTTTGGCCTGCGCTGCGCCTTCTGCCATGGCGTCCCACATGTCGGTGACATGGCAGCCCATACGGTCCGAATTGTCGTGGGAGCAGAAGAATTCCTGATAGATCACGCCATCGGCGGCTTGGCGCAGCAACACATCTTTCGTCAGCTCCACATAGTCTTCGGGAGCGCGCAACACATCTGAGACCGCGCCGTAGGCTGCGATGAACGAGGTGAAATCATGCCAGCCATATGTCTCCCCATCCTCGGCAAAGATCCCGCTCAGGTCGACATTGTATTTTCTCGCCTGGTCCCGCACGAAGGCCGGGTGCGCCGCGCCTTCTATATGGGTGTGAATATCAGCCATCGGCACGGTCATAGAAAACTCGTCCCGTGCGGCCCCGTGGGTAAATTGAGATGGGTGGCCACCGATGCGCCAACATCTGCGAAACTGTCGCGTCGTCCAATGAAGCCGCCATCGTGGCCAGGTCGATAGGCCAGCACCGGCACCTGTTCACGCGTATGGTCGGTGCCGTGCCAGGACGGGTCGCAGCCATGGTCTGCGGTCAGAACCATCAAATCGCCATCCCGCAGTTTGGCCATCAGTTCCGGAAGCCGCGCATCGAACGCTTCCAATGCGGCGGCATATCCCGGCACATCCCGGCGGTGACCGTAGAGCATGTCGAAGTCGACGAAATTGGTGAACACCAGATCACCGTCCCCCGCATCCTCCATGGCTTGCAGCGTGGCGTCTGTCAGCGCGTCGTTACCGGATGCCTTGCGTACATCGGTGACACCAGACTGCGCATAAATATCAGCGATCTTGCCCACCGCGATGACCTGTCGCCCCGCTTCCTTGGCGCGGTCCAAAAAGGTGGGTTCGGGTGGCGCGACGGCGAAGTCCTTGCGATTGCCAGTGCGTTCATAGCCGGCCTCGGCGGTGCCAGTGAAAGGCCGCGCGATGACCCGTCCAATATTAAGCGGTGCGGTGTGTCGGAAGGCAATCTGGCAAAGTTCTAGCAAACGCTCGAGGCCGAAGATATCCGGGTCCTCATGGGCCGCAATCTGCAGCACTGAGTCATTGGATGTGTAAAAGATAGGTTTGCCGGAGCGCACGTGCTCGTCGCCCAGCCGCGATATGATTTCGGTGCCCGACGCATGTTCATTGCCCAGCGAGCCCTTAAGATTGGCTTCGGAATATATGCTGGCCATCAGTTGCGCGGGGAAGGTGGGTTTGGTGCGAGGGAAGTAACCCCAGTCGAAGGGCACGGGCAGACCGGCGATTTCCCAATGGCCGGAAGGGGTGTCTTTGCCCTTGGATTGTTCAACCGCGTGGGCGGCCAATGCCGTTGGCTGTGTGGCCACATCAAAACCGGGCGGTACCTCGCCCGTTGCGCTTTGGGCTGCATGGGCCAAACCCAAAGCCGTCAAATTTGGCAGTTTCAATGGTCCTGGGCCGGTCGGGCGTTGATCCGCCAAACCTTCGGCGCAGGCCTGGGCAATGTGCGCAAATGTGTTGGACCCAACATCTGAGCCGTCCACCTGGCCATAGGAAGCCGCATCGGGCGCACCCCCAATGCCAAACGAATCCAGGACGAAGAGAAAAGCCCGTGCCATGGCTTGAAGGTCTAGACCGCTTCGCCAAGGATTGCGAGAGAGGGCTTGCGCTACCCTTGCAATATGTATGGGGTCACACGGGAGATAGAATGCTCATTTATCGGTTTTGCCTGTCTTCTATTGTGGCGGCCGCCTTGCTCTTAGCGGCGCCGCTGATGCAAATCGCCCACGCACAAGCCACCGAAGAGGACGTTGAGACACAGACCGATACGAGCGGGGGATCTTTTGTCGAAGTGGCGCCGCCGCCCTCCGCTGCGTGGCGAGATGATATCGGCACTTTGCGCATTGGCGTCGCCGCGAGCGATGACGGCCGAGGCGCCGCACGCAAGTTGGAATTGTTTCGCGAAAGCGTGGCCGACAAATTGGACATCCCGGTGGAAGTGGTTCCGTTCGGAGATTTTCTGACACTATCAGACGCCCAAGCTTCGGGCCGAATAGAATATGCCATTCATTCAGCCCTCAGTTTTGCCATGACATCGGTGGCCTGCAATTGTGTGGAACCATTGGCGGTGCCGACATTTTCCGGTGGTGCCAAGGGAATGCGCCTCATCGTTATCGCCCGCAGTGACGCGAACGCTTCTGTGATGGCGCGGGACGGTGTGGCCGCCAAGCTGGCCCTGGTGGGTGACAAGCCCGATGGGTCCAGCATCGTTGAAATGACGCAAGCCTTGTTACAGCAGGAAGGTCCGTTGCCTGCCGCTTTTGAGACGCAGAACATCATTGCGATGCAGGATTTTTCCGCTGCGGTGGCAACACTGAATGCAGGAGAGGTACAAGGTGTCTTGGGCTGGTCAACGCTCACCGGCGCTTTGTCGGAGGGCTATTCCCACGGTACGCTGCGCCGCCTGGTTGAAACCGGCGCGATCTCCATCGACGATCTGGAGCTAGTCTGGCAATCGCCGGAAATTGCGCTGGGCCCCCATGCCGTGCGCCGCAATTTACCAGTGGAGCTGAAAGGCCTGCTGCAGGCTCATCTTTTGGGCCTCGAAGGCGCTGAACCTGCCGCCTATGACAGTGTATCACCCACTTTGGCCGGTGGCTTCCGTGCCGTGCGTACATCAGACTATCAGGTTGTGAAAACGCTCATAGAGGCTGAGCCGGATCGCCAGCCGGACAGTGTCCTGCGTGGAGCCGGCGAACAGTAGCAGGCCGGAGCCTACTCGTCCGTGTTTTCGACCGCGTAGCAGGCGCCGGTGGAGCACGACAGTGCTGTCACGTCAGACCGGCTATACACATAAACTTTGGAATGTCCGTTGGCGCTGATGACGATTGTCTCGTCGAGGATTGGCTGCCCCGTTTCATCGAGCACGATCATATTGGTGGTGCCGAACGCTTTGCCAGTGAGCACAATGGTGCGCAGATCCTGCACCGTTGCGACCAGCATGGCCGGGTTGCCGACGATAATGGTCGAGGCAGGCTGGGACAGACGGAAAACCTTGGCCTGGTCCTTATACACCACCAATGCGTCCTCGTCGGATGCGAGGGCTGGCCCTGTGGCAAGGCCACCAGCCAACAACAAGCTTAGTGCGACCGTTGTGGCCCACGCGCTAATGCGCTGTCTAAAAGGCAGCGTGATGCTCGTCTCGATGGAATGGGCCATTGCCATGCTCTCCATTTGAATGCGTCACCGCAAGGTCACAGATAATGGTGAATCAACGCTTAACTCGACGGTAGGCGGGAGTTTGCGGTGCTATCTGGACGGCACATTCCGAAGGATAAAATGCAAAGCAATCGGTTGCTTTTTCTTCACCACAACTGCCGGCTTCAGTGATTCATCTTTCGGTAATCGTGTTCCTTAAGCGGACCGCAAGTGCCCATGGGTAGTTTGAGTTCATCCGACCAACAGCAAAAAGTTGGCGGTTGCTGTGAAAACAAAGGAACAAGACAATGATGATGAAGCTCAACAAATTTCTGAAAAAGACCTCCGGCGCGACTGCCATCGAATATGGCCTGATCGCTGCCCTGATCGCCGTCGTGGTGATCACCGCTGCAACGACTGTTGGTGACGAGACTTCCAAGTCCTTCACGAAAATCGGCACAGCCATCAAAGCCGGTAACGACAAAGGCCCAGCTGCTGCTGGCGGCTAAGCCTTACCGAATATCTTAAGAGGGCTCCGCGTATCATGCGCGGAGCCCTTTTTGTTTGGAGCAGCCAAAGATGACCCTGACCCTCGCATTCCAGACGTTGTTCATCGCGTGCATGGTCTGGGCTGCAGTGACAGATCTCTACACTTTCCGCATTTTCAATTCTCTGATCGTTACCCTGCTCGCGGCCTTTGGAGCGTACATTCTCCTGTCGGGCACGGCGTTCAGTGCGGATGGACTTGTCCAGATAGGCTGGCATCTTGTGGCCGCCATTGCGGCCTTTGCAATGTTTCTTGTGTTTTACGCCATCGGGCAGATGGGGGCGGGGGATGTGAAGCTGATTGCGGCAACGGTGCTGTGGCTTGGTTGGAACCGTGTCGCTCTGGATTATGTTTTGTATGCCTTGATTGCAGGCGGCGTTCTCACAATCGTCCTTCTGGTGTGGCGGCGATTTCCGTTGCCGGCGAGCGTTGCCAATATCCGTTTTATAAAGCGTCTGCACATCAGAAGGCTGAAAACACCCTACGGCATTTCCTTAGGGGCCGTTGGTATTTGGGCCAGTTTCAACGCGCCAGTCTTCGGCCATTAGTGGTTCTCGCATCGGTTTTGAACGCGGAAAGGTTGCCTTAACCATGTCGCCTCACTCCCCGTTAACCGTAATCTAACGCTTCACAGACAAACTCAGGTCCAAACGTCGGGTGATCCGGCATGGTTTGGAGTATGGGTAGTGAAAGTTTCTCGTCTTATCCCAGTTGCAGTTGCTGTGGTGGCCGCAGGCGGCGCTGGGCTCGTCGCGATGAATTTGGTCAACCAGCCTCAGGTGGTGGTGGACCAGGGGGCCGTTGCTGTTCAACCCGAGCGGCCAACGGTTGGCATTTTGGTTGCAAGCGATGATTTCGACATGGGCAACCGCGTCAACGACACCAATGTGCGCTGGGAAGAGTGGCCAGAGGAAACGGTCAACGCCAATCCTGATTTCGTCCGAATTGATGAGAATCCCGGCGCGTTGGAAACCTATATCGACTACATCGCGCTCTCAAACGTTATTTCCGGTGAGCCGGTCACTTCCAAGAAATTCGCCTCCGCTGAAAATGGCTTCATGTCCGCGCTTCTGCCTCCCGGCAAGCGCGCCATGGCAACCGAAATTTCGCTGACAACCGGGGCCGGCGGTTTCATTCTGCCCAACGACCATGTCGATGTGCTGATGACGCGGAACCTCGAAAGCACCGGCGGTGCCAATGAAGCCAGCGCGACGGAAGTGCTGTTTGAAAATGTCCGTGTGTTGGCCATCGGCCAGACTATCCGTGAAGAAGACGGCTCTCCGGTTGTGGAGGGAAGCACTGCAACCCTCGAACTGACCCCGCGCCAAACTCAGCTTCTCACAGCAGCCCGGGCGTATGAGGGCACATTGACCCTCGCCCTGCGCTCGCTGAGCGACAAACAGGGCGATTCCACCACCTTGGAACGTGAATTGGCCGGCTCCGTAAACATGATCCTCGGGGGCGTCAAAGGCGTCGCCGTCACCGAATGAGGAACACGATGATGAAACGCGCCCTCTTCACGGCGGCAATGGCCGTCGGATTGACAGCCTTCGCCCCGGTCTTCGACGCATCCAAGCCCGCACATCTTGGGTCTGGGCTAATGTCGTCCGCCGCCCATGCGGAAAGCCTCATTCGTCTGCGCGACGATGGTGGTGCCAGCCTTCAGAACATCAATTTGGGCCTGAACAAATCCCTCGTGATTGATCTGCCCCGCGACGCGCACGACTTGCTCGTCGCCAGCCCCAAGGTCGCTGATGCTGTGATCCGTACAAAGCGGCGCATCTATGTGTTTGGCAAAAGCGTCGGTGAGACGAATATCTTTGCCTTTGACAAAGCGGGCGCCCCCATTCTCTCGCTCAATCTCAATATTGAGCGCGATATTGCGGGCATTAAAGAACAGCTCGCCCGCTTCATCCCAGGCTCAAAAATCAACGTGGAGCTGATCAGCGATAACGTCATTCTCACCGGTCAGGTCCAAACCCCGCAGGACGCAGAACGTGCGGTCGCGCTTGCCCAGGCCTTCATCAAGGGCGGCGAGGCGACCACCGGTGCTTTCACGCAGACGGCGACGTCGAGTGGTAACACCGGCGCTGGTGGATTTGCGGGATCTTCCGTGGCCATTGCGCAACCCGAAGCACGGCGCGAATCGCAAATTATCAACCTCCTGAAAATCGCTGCAGAGGATCAGGTGACGTTGAAAGTCACCATCGCTGAAGTTCAGCGCTCAGTGATGAAGCAGATGGGTTTTTCGGGTCAGTTCAGTGCCGGAAACGGGGGTATGGCCTTCCGGGTCGGCAAGGGGTTCTCCTCGGGCCTTGGCAATCAGCAGGGCACAGGCTCGATTTCGGCCGGAGGCAGCATTGGCGACTTCGGATTTGACGCCAACCTACACGCCTTCGAGCGGGCAGGTGTGGCCAGAACGCTGGCCGAGCCCACTCTCACAGCGATTTCCGGCAAAGCCGCTTCATTCAAGGTTGGTGGCAGCTACTTTGTCGGCGGCGGCCGTGAGCGGGCGATTGAAGAATTCAACGGCGTTGACCGCGAGGTCTTCACCGACACGTTCACCGAAAAAGAATATGGTATCGGCCTCAACTTTACGCCTGTCGTCTTGGCCCCGGGCCGCATTTCAATCGAGATGAGCACTGAAGTTTCCGAGCCCGACATTCAGGGCGCAGCCAATGATGGTGTTGGCGGTATTTTCGCCGGTATGCGCAAGCGCGAGGCCAGCACCACTGTTGAACTACCCTCCGGTGGATCCCTGATGGTCGCTGGTCTGGTGCAGGATTCGGTGCGCCAGTCGATCACGAAAATCCCCGGTCTGGGCAATCTGCCGATCCTTGGCACACTGTTCCGAAGCCGCGATTTTCAGCGCGACGAGACCGAGCTGGTCATCATCGTAACGCCTTATCTGGTCCGGCCCGTCGCCAATCACAAGCTTCAGCGCCCGGACAACAATTTCCAGGCGACGTCAGACATCAACGCCAATCTTCTTGGCCGCATCACCAAGGTCTACGGGCGTCAAACGCCCGCAGGCAGCCGCTACAATGGCAAGATCGGTTTCATCATCCAATAGCGCCCCGGCACCGCCCCTTTGAAGGGGCGGCCGAACTAACCGGCTATCGAGAGTTTGAAAGGCCAGCAAAATGGCATCGACAAAGAAAATTCTGGCGATTGGTTTCGTGGGTCTGGCGTTGGCTGCCTGTGGACGGACAACCGATCCAAATACCGTATCCACGGTCAGCACCGATTACCGCAAGACTCACCCCATTTTGGTGGGAGAGAGCGAGCGCAAGCTGCACCTGATGGTTGGCAGTGATGATTCAAGCCTCGCTTTTCCCGACCAGCGAAGGGTAGAGGCGTTTGCGGAAGGGTTCTTGTCATCTGGCGCCCACGTGTTGACCGTCCACAAACCCCATGGTGCCCACAATCAACATGGCGTTGAACGCGTTTTGCCCGATGTTCTGCGCCAGCTGCGCAAGTCAGGTGTTCGCGGTCATCATGTAAAGGTGCAAAGCTACAGCTTGCGCAGTGCCCAGGAGGCAGGTGCAGTGCACCTGAGTTACCGCACACTGACAGCCTCGGTGCACGAATGTGGCACTTGGGAAGAAGACATCACCGACACGTTTGAAAATCGCAACTACCAGAATTTCGGTTGCGCCAGCCAGGCCAACTTTGCGGCGCAATTGGCTGATCCCAAGGATCTGGTCACACCGCGGGCACCAAGTCCCGTCGATGCAGAACAGCGCGCAAACGTGTTGGAAGCCTATAAGGAAGTCGACTGATGAGTGAGAACCTTTTCAAGGATAAGGCAGCAACACCCTCAAAGGTCGCAGATGCATTCTTTGCGGATGATGCTGGCGAGTTCGCCGCCGACGCAAAAGTGGACGCGCAGGCAATGGCACCAGCGATGGCGCCTGATCTACCCTCGCAGCCAGAGTTTGCAGCGGAGACGATGTCCGATGCGATGCCTGAAGCAATGCCTCACGCTGCGCCCCCTCCCGTTGAGCCGATGGTGCTGGAACAGCCCGAACCCACAGCGATGCGCGTGGCCGCCCGTCAGGTCGAAGCCAATGACGAACAGTTTCTGTCGGCTATGGAAACTGTGCGGCCCATCCCGCGCATCTCACTTCAGGCTTTTTGTGCCACCGAGCGTTTTGCGTCCGTGCTTGAGCAGGGTGCCAATGACCGCCGCATGAGCAAGGCCCATGTGAAAGTGCATATGGGCTCCATTCCCGCCGCAACCCAATTCTACAGCCAAGCTCCAACGCCAAACCTGCTGGTGCTGGAATCCAAGGAGGCGCCCGAGATCATCATCGCGCAGCTCGACGAATTGTCGACCCATTGCGACCCCGGCACCAAAGTTGTGGTCGTTGGCCACACAAATGACGTGACGCTGTACCGTGAACTCATTCAGCGTGGTGTGTCGGAATATATGGTTGCACCGGTGGAATTGCCGGCCATGCTGCACGAGATTTCGACGCTCTTTGTCGATCCCGAGGCCGAGCCTCTGGGTAAATTTGTAGCCTTTGTGGGTGCCAAGGGCGGCGTCGGGTCGTCCACCATCGCGCACAATTGCGCCTGGCACATGTCCAATCAGAACGAGTCTGATGTTGTGCTGGCCGACCTCGATATCGCATTCGGAACGGCCAACATTGATTTCGATCAGGAGCCTGCCCAGACGATTGCCGATGTGATCTTTTCCCCCGAGCGGCTGGATGAAACCTATTTGGATCGCATCCTTGCAAAGTGCTCTGAGCATTTAAGTTTGCTTGCGGCCCCGGCTACGCTGGACCGGACCTGCGATTTTGAAGAGCTGACCTTCGACGCATTGTTCGATTTGCTGCAAGCCGGCGTGCCCAATGTGGTGCTGGACTTGCCAAACACATGGACCAGCTGGAGCCAACATGTGCTGACCCGGGCGGACCACGTGGTGATCACCGCGACCCCGGATCTTGCCGGGCTGCGCAACACCAAGCTGTTGATGGACAAGCTTGCTCAGCTTCGCCCCAATGACGACAAACCGCATCTGGTGCTGAACCAGGTGGGTGTTCCCAAGCGCCCGGAAATCTCGGTTGCTGACTTCTGCGCCCCGTTGGGAATTGAAGCCGCATCGGTTCTACCGTTTGCTCCGGAACTGTTCGGGACCGCTGCCAACAATGGCCAGATGATCGGTGAGTTTGAGCCAAAACACGACGCCGTTCAGGTGCTCGACGCCCTGGCCGCCACCGTCACCGGACGAAAGCAGCTTGTGGTTTCCAAGCCCCGTGGGGGGCTGGGTCCAATTCTGTCCAAACTTGGTTTGGGTGGAAAAGGCTCCGCCACCGCAAAGGCTTAGAGCAAGAATTAGGGTCGGAAGGACCGCACGATGTTTGGAAAACGTGGCGATGGAAAATCACCTGGCCCTTCGACAGGTTCGGGTGGTCTGGGCGCAGGCGGCGGGGTGGCAACAGCTGCACCGCCAAAAACCGCAGCTCCAGGCCCGGCCCCAACGCCTTCACCATCACCCGCGCCTGCTGCGGGTCAAGTGGCTGCGCCAAAAATGCAGCCAAGCATTGCGGACGCGGCTCCAGTGCCCACCCCGGCTCCCGCGCCCGCCGCGCGGTCAACGTCGGGCAATAACCGCAATCAGGATTATTACGCCACCAAGGCCAGCATTTTTGCGGCTCTGATCGACACCATTGATCTGGGTCAGCTGGCACAGCTGGACAATGAAGCGGCCCGCGAAGAAATCCGCGATATCGTTTCTGACATCATCGCGATCAAGAACCTCGTCATGTCCATCGCCGAGCAGGAGGCTCTGCTTGAGGACATTTGCAATGACGTGCTTGGCATCAAACCACAAATAGCTCGACGGATTTTCCAGGAGCATGCGGCGGCCGATATGGTCCTGGAGCTTTTTGATGTGGTCGCTCACCCGCGCCACCGTGGCCTCGGTGTAC
>JBCDIB010000002.1:0-27727 GCA_038749385.1 Pseudomonadota bacterium
CCGAAGCTTTGTCCCTGCAGATAATCCACGCCCCATTCTTTGAGCAGCGCCGCGGTTTCGTCGTCGGACACCCATTCCACCACCACTTCCATTGAGAAGGTCTTGGCCAGGTCCAGCAGGCTCTTGATGAAAACCTGGTTCTCCACTGAATTGGCCAGATCATCGACATACATGCCGTCGATCTTGATCAAATCCACCGGCAGGTGCTTGAGATTTGCGAAGGACGTGTAACCCGCGCCGAAATCGTCAATTGCCACCCGGCACCCCAAGTCCTGAATGGTGCGAACGAACTGGATGGATTCTTCAAGGTTCCGCGCTGCGTGGCTTTCTGTGATTTCCACAATCAGCCGCGGGGCAATGTCCGGGTTGGCGTCGACGGTCGTGGCAAGGTTCGACAACCATTCCGGGTCAACCGCCGTCTCATTGGTCACGTTGAGCGACAGTACGGCCTCAGGGTAGTCTATTAGCGCTTGGGTGGCCAATTGCATCGCGGCAAAATCCACGCGTCGAATAAGCCCCAACCGGCTGGCCACGCCCACGAAAGCGCCTGCTTCAACCAGTTTTCCATCGGCGTCGATCATGCGGATAAGCGCTTCATGGAAGGCCACTTTGTGGGTCGTCGCGTCGACAATAGGTTGGTAGGCCAGACGCATACGTTGGTCGCGCATTGCGTCCACCACCTCTTGCGCCATGAATGCGTTTTTCTGGCGCTCTGCAGCCAGGTCGACCGAAGGTTCGTAAACGTGGACGGTGGGCACCGGGGCGCGCCGTGCCTCGGCCAGGGCCGCGCCTGTTGCGCCCATAATGTCGGCAACATCGCGCACGGATGATGGGTATATCACGCCGCCAATATTCACCGACAGCGACACCGGGCCAACGGATGTTTCAATCACTTCGTCACGTAGGGCGCCCAAGAAGCGTTCGCAGGCGATCAGCATTTCCCTTTCGGTACAGTCCCGCAGCACCAGCGCAAGCTTGGTGCCGGCATAACGGCCAAGAGAATCATTGAGACGCATAACCGCTTCGATGCGGCGCCCGGTTTCGCGCACAATTTCATCGCCAATCCCAAAGCCATACATCTCATTGACAAGGTGCATGTGCTCAATGCCGATGATGATGAAAGCGCCGGAGCCATGTTCGCGGCGTACGCGGTCCACGTCTTCTTCCAGCAGCTCGGTCAGGCGGTCCCGGTTCATGAGCCCAGAGCGCACATCGTAATGCGACATGCGGGTAAGGGCGTCATGGCGGTCGCGCCTTTCGTTCACCACCCTCATGGTGCCCACCACTCGTTGCGGTAGGCCGGATCTGTCTATGAAAACGCGGCCACTGTCTTCCACCCAGACCGGCGCATCTTCACCGCTATTACCGGGTGTCGAGCTGATCAGGGGATATTCCACGTCAAAATTCGCCGTCGCGCCAGGGCCTTTGGAAGCCATTTCAAGCACAACTTCAATGCGGCTCACGTCTGCGTCTGGTGACACGATTGCGGTGAAATCCCGCCCGGTGCCGATGTGGTGATCCGCGGAAATGCCAAGGACTTCGTGGGCGTTGTCGCTCCACGAAATCGTGTCATTGGTGACGTTCCAATCATAGGTCGCGACGCCGGTGACGCGTAAAATATCAGCCGCGTTCAGACCAGCGTCCTGATGTGTTGGCGCGTCGGACTGAATTGTTTGTACGTTCGCTGGCTGGTCATCAAAACCTGCGGAGAGCGCTTGGCGAACCAGCGAAGATGCGTTGGCGTTCATAATATTCCCCAAATATGGGGCCTACAGTGCCGCACAAGGCTTAACAAAGCCGAAACCAAACCGGCGAGTTTATGGCCAGATCGGCTGATTTTCACTCAAAGGCCACCATGGTTTGCCATGCTGCAAACTCCGAACAAGGATCTGAATTTGCGCCAGAGTGCCTACATACCAAAACCCAGAACCAAGCGCCTGATCGTGCGCGGGGCTGAGCGGCGTTGCGGGCAGACGGCTTTCAACGGCCCAGACCGGCGTCGTAATACTTACGACCGACGCAAGCTGGCCCAGCCGCGCCACACAAAGCCGCCCATGTCAGAGGCGGGTAGAGTGGGCGGCGGTGGATCAGCGCACGGTGCTTATGAGGCCACACCGCGGCCACGGCATGTTCCGGGCTATGTGGCCAGTGTCGCCGCGGATCTTGGCGCGCAGCGGCGGGCCAGCGGCCTTGAAGCAAGCACGCGCTACGGTGCGGCGGCGGCTCAGCGCACCGCCAGCCTCTTGCGCGGGCTGAGCTTAGACTCCGAAATCAGCTAGGCGCTGCTTTAGTAACCGATCGCCAGCCCGTCTTTACGACTGTCAGACCCTCCCACCAGATGGCCTTCATCGCTCATACGGATGATTTGTGAGCCGCCCATGGCCTGGGGGCGCCAGATGGGCTTGTGACCCTTTGCAGCCAGCCCGTCGAATATCTTCTGGTCGATGGATGTCTCCAGCGTGATGTTGCCCGCATCGTCCCAGAAGGCGCGGGGATGGTCAATGGCTTGCTGCGGGTCGAGGCCGTGGTCCAGCATGAGGGACAGCACGTGGGCGTGGCCCATGCACTGGTATTGCCCGCCCATAACACCAAAGCTGATGGCAGGTTTCCCATCCTTCAAAACCATGGCGGGGATGATGGTGTGCAGAGGCTTCTTGTTTGGCCCCATGGCGTTGGCATGGCCTTCGCGCAGGTTAAAGCCCGCGCCCCTATTTTGCAGTACAATACCGGTTTTCTCGGTCACGATCTGAGAACCGAAATCCCCAAAGATCGAGTTGATAAGGGACACACAACGGCGGTCCCGGTCCACCACCGTCAGGTAGACGGTGTCACTGCCTTTAGCTTGGGGCAGTACGATATCAGGGTTCCGGTGGTCTGGGTTGAAACTCTCGGCCAACTCGCTGGCATAGGCTTTGGAGATGAGGTGCTCCACCGGCTCGGTCATGTGGGCGGGGTCGGCCAGATAGGCATCGCGCATGCTGTAGGCCAATCGCGCCGCTTCCAGGTCCAGGTGCCAGCGGTCCACGGTGCCTGGCGCAAAATTGCGATTGCCCAGCGCTTCGAACAGATTGACCAATGTCAGGGCAATCATGCCCTGACCGGAGGGCGGCAGCTCCAGCAATTCATGGCCACCATAGGTGGTGCGGATTGGGGTGACCCAACTGGCCTCATCGGCTGCCAGATCTGCTTCGGTCATCACACCGCCGCGGGCTTGAAGTGTGGCCACAATATCAGCTGCGATTTCGCCTTCGTAGAAGGCTTTCGAGCCGTTCCGCGCAATGGCTTCATAGGTCTTGGCCAGCGCCTCTGAGGCGAAACGCTCGCCGGTACGATAGGCGCGGCCATCTTTGAGCAACGCAGACGCCCCATTCGCAATCAGGTCGGTTTCCGCATCTGCCCAGTCGGCGGCTACGCGGGGTGCAACGATCCAGCCATGGCGGGCGCTGTCGACCGATGGTGATAAAAGTTCGGCCCAGTCCGATCGGCCAAATTTGGTGTGCATGGCTTCCCAGGCGTGCACGGCACCGGGCACGGTCACCGCATCGGCGCTGTGGGGAGCTACCCTTGAATGGCCTTGATCGAGCAAGCGCCCTAAGTCGGTGTCGGCGGGGGAGCGGCCTGCGCCGTCTATGCAATGTATCGAGCCATCGGCTTCTGCGATGATGGCGAAACAGTCGCCGCCGATCCCTGTCATCTGGGGTTCGACAACGCCCTGCAGGGCCACGGCTGCGATGGCCGCATCAACCGCGTTGCCACCTTTGCGCAACACATTGAGTGCCGCCGCGCTGGCCAGCGGATGGCTTGTGGCCACCATCGCGTTGTCCGCATAAACCGCTGAGCGCCCGCCCGCTGCAAAGTCCCGCATTTCATGTCCCCTGTTGGTTTAAAGTCTTTCAACATTGTTGCCGCTGGAAACACCAGCCCCCGCAGTGCATAGAAGCTTCAAACTCAGGGAGAATTTTCATGGCGTCGATTTCGCTCAACAAAGCCAACCAGATTATTCGTGGCAGCTTTGCCACCGGCAAGGAGATGGGCCTCAAACCTCTCACCACCGTAGTGCTGGACGATGGCGGCCACGTGGTGGCAAGCCAACGCCAGGACGGGGCGTCCCCCATGCGGTTTGAGATCGCCAAGGGCAAGGCGTTTGGTGCCGTGGCCACGGGCGTTGGTTCTCGCTGGCTGAACGATCAGGCCGAAACGCGGCCCCATTTTCTTGAGGGCCTTTCAGGTGTGTCCGGCGGCAAGATCGTGCCAGTTCCCGGGGGCGTGCTGGTGAACAACAAGAACGGCAAAATCCTGGGCGCCGTGGGCATTACGGGTGACACATCTGACAATGATGAGGCCGCTGCGAAAGCGGCCATCGAGGCTGCAGGCTACGAAGCCGTCACAGGCTAGCCGTTCAGGTCGACGGCGTGCAGGCGGATGTCAGAGCCTCACTGATTGGGTCAATAGCCATCGCGTTATGGGCTCTCTTGGCCTTGTTCACCGCGTGGGCCGGCGACATTCCGCCGTTTCAGCTAACGGCGATGAGTTTTGCCATCGGCTCGCTGGTGGGTGCTGTGTTTGTGGCGCGCGGCCAGAAATCAGGAAGTGACAGGTGGGCGCCTTTCCGCCAGCCACCTAAAGTGTGGACCTTCGGCATAGCCGGCTTGTTCGGCTATCATTTTCTATATTTCTCAGCCCTGCAAAATGCGCCTGCGTTGGAGGCCGGGCTCAT
Source organism: Pseudomonadota bacterium (assembly GCA_038749385.1). GTDB lineage: Bacteria > Pseudomonadota > Alphaproteobacteria > Rhizobiales > Rhizobiaceae > JBCBXA01. Next base: position 4,718 of record JBCDIB010000002.1, read on the forward strand.
CGCATATTTGTGGCCGCTGCTGATCGTTGTGGGCTCTGCACTGCTGCCGGGGGAGCGGCTGCGCTGGTTCCATGTGGCGGGGGCCCTTGCGGGCGCGCTGGGGTGTGCAGTGCTGGTGACCCGGGGGGCGGTTCTGACGGGCGGGTTCACGTTCGAAGCACGCTACGGGTTCGGTTATTTGCTAGCCATTGGATGCGCGCTCACCTGGTCGGCCTATTCGCTCATCAGCCGCACCTTCAGCACCGTGCCGACAGACGTGGTTGCCGGATTTTGCGCGGCCACTTCGGTGCTCGCTTTGATCGCGCATTTAGCCCTTGAAGAAACGGTGTGGACCATCGGCTTACAGCAATGGTTAGCCATCTTTGGCCTTGGTTTGGGTCCGGTGGGACTGGCGTTCTACGTTTGGGATCTGGGCATGAAGCGCGGACGCATCCAGCTCCTGGGAGCGGCCAGTTATTTGACGCCTCTCTTGTCCACGCTGGTGCTTATTGCAGCTGGCGTAGGCCAATTGAGCTGGAGCGTGGCGGCGGCGGCGCTGCTCGTCACTGGCGGCGCAATGCTGGCCGCAAAAGATGTGATCTTCCCCCGTAAGCTAGCTAACCACCAGAAGGACGAGGCGTAGGCCGCCAGTCCGGCGGGGCGAGCTCGAACTGGTCAAAGCTGAAACCCGGAGCCACCGTACAGCCGACGAACGTCCATGCGCCCAGGCTCGTTGCAGTCTGCCACCAGCCTTTTGGCACTGTGTATTGCGGTTGCTCGTTGGCCCCGATGTTTAAGCCCAGCCTGTGGGCCATGGCATCGTGTCCGTCCGGCGAAACGGTGAGTGATAACGGCCCGCCTGCGTAAAAATGCCAGACCTCTGAAGCGTGGTGCACGCGGTGCCAGTGGCTCACATCACCTGCTTCGAGCAAAAAGTAGATCGCTGTCGATGCGTCGGTTTCGTCGCGAAATGTTTCCGCATACCAGCCGCCTTCGGGGTGTGGCTGCATGTTGAAGCGGGACTTCAAAATATCGGGCGTCAGACCGTGATAGGCGTCCATTCATGCCCCCAATCAAGCATTGTCTTTCAGGCGTCGCACTTCCGTAAACACTTCCTCGTCAGTGGCACCTGCCATGTTGAGGCGCTCGCGAATTTCCGCCGAGTGTGGGCGCAGAAATGGGTTGGCCGCCAGTTCCGCCGCGATTGTGGTGGGCAGAGTGGGAAGATCATCGCCGCGCAATTTTTCGATGTGCGCAACGCGTTCCACCAAAGCCTGGTTACCGGGCTCGATGGTCATGGCGAACTTGGCATTGGCCAGGGTGTACTCGTGGCCGGCATAGACAATTGTTTCCGGCGGCAGGGCAGCAAGGCGCGACAGGGCCGTCCACATCTGGGCAGGCGTGCCTTCAAATATGCGGCCGCAGCCCAATGCAAACAAAGCGTCCGCTGCAAAAACGGTCCGGGATTGCGGGAAGTGATAGGCGATTTGGCCCAGCGTGTGGCCAGGGGTTGCGATCACTTCCACCGGCGCGTCGGCAAACTCGATACGCTCTTCATGGCTCACCTTTTTGTCGATGCCTGGAATGTCGTCAGCTTCCGCTTCCGGCCCGGTGATGATGCAATTATATTTGGCCTTGAGCTCCAGATTGCCATCAACATGGTCGACATGCTTGTGGGTGGTGAGGATGTGGCTTAGCTGCCAGCCCCGCTGTTCCAGGGCCCGGTCCACGGCGGCCGCTTCCGGTGCGTCGATGGATGCGGTCTGACCGCTGGCGGGGTCGTGCACCAGCACGCCATAATTGTCGTCCCTGCAGGGAAACTGATGAAATTCAAAGGCGGCCATATCGTCCTCTTGGCAAAACTGGCGGGCAGGCGTGCAAACGCAATTGATTGCGCCCGACCTTTCTATGCGCAAAGATAGGGCAGTGAACAGGCCCGCCACCCCAACTGTGCGATCGAGGGTGGATAGCGCTTGTGCTGCGTGCGGTAAGCATTCGAGGAACCCTTGCACTCAGACATTCTCGATTTGCGGAAGTTCTATCGTTCTTCGCTCGGACAACAGGCCACTCAATCCATTGCTATGGGCCTTGCGCCCATGTGGCGCGAGCTGCCCGAGGAGCGTCTGGTGGGTGTGGGCTATGCCCGCCCTCTTCTAGACCGTTTTGCGCCGGATGCGGAGCGCGCATTTGCCTTCATGCCCGCCAGCCAGGGCGCTGTTGCGTGGCCGGATGCCAAGCATTGCGCCACCGCCTTGGTTTTTGATGAGGACCTGCCGCTGCCGGACTCCGCTGTGGACCGCATTTTGGCCGTGCACGCTTTCGAGCATGCTGAGAGCCCGCAAAACTATCTCTCTGAGATGTGGCGTGTCTTGGCCCCCAATGGGCGCCTTGTGCTGGTGCTGCCAAACCGGCGCGGCGTGTGGGCACGGTTCGATCATACACCCTTTGGCTTTGGACGGCCGTACACGCGTGGGCAGATCACCCGCACGCTCAATGACGCCGGCTACACCGTCGAAAATTGGGGCGAGGCGTTGTTCTATCCGCCGTCCGAACGTTTTTTGCGGCTCAAACTATCGGGTGCCATTGAAAGAACCGCGCGTCGCTTCTGGCCAGCTTTCTCCGGCGTGGTGATGGTTGAAGCGGTGAAAAAATTGCACCGTGGCACACCGGCCGTTGTGCGCTCCAGCCGCCGGGTGTTCGTGCCCGCGCTGAACCCGCAGGGCGTTGGTGCCCGGGTGCACACAGACTAGCGATCAGCTGTCGAACCGGCCTGTATCAACGTTTTTGTTCAAATGCTCCGCCGGGAATATGCGTCCATTCATGGTGCCATAAACCCCAGCAGGCAATATCTGCGCCGCAGTCAGGGCCGCGCCCAGATTGAACTCACCGTCGGAACTTGAAAGCGAGAAGGGGCGCATGGCGCCCGTCAATATGACGGTTTTCCGCGTGATATGCTGAGCTAAAAACCTAGCCGTCTGGCCCATGGTGCCGGTGCCGTGGGTGATCACTATGGCCACTTCGGGAGCGCTTTGGGTTGCCACCAAGATCGCCTGGCGGTCTTCATCGGTGAAATCCAGACTGTCCTTTTGCAGCACCCGCTGGGTGACGGGAAAGTGGCATCGGCCCACTGCGAGCATTTCTGGAATGTGAGACGCGCCATCGGACGGAAATCCCAGCGCTTCGGTGCGCGCGTCGTGCACCTTGTCCAGCGTGCCACCGGTGATGAGAATGCGCACCGGCCGCTCAAAATCTGTCATTAGGCGCTCCGCCGCAACACGATGAGCGCCTGCTCGCCGACCAAATTTTTCCAACCAAGTGACGCGGTTTCGCGCACCTCATTGCCCTTGCTGTCCAGCACGATCAGGCGCTCGATATTGGCCCCCAGATTTTCGCACAGGCGCACAAAGTCGATGATGGAACAGAAGTGAATGTTGGGCGTGTCATACCAGCTATAGGGCAGCTTTTCCGTCACCGGCATGTGCCCTCGTAGGGCAATCTGTACCCGGTTGCGCCAGTGGGCAAAGTTGGGGAACGACAGCACCGCCCGGTCGGAAATGCGCAGCAAATCATCCAGCACCTGCGCCGGGTCGCGGGTGGCTTGTACCACTTGGCTCATGATGGCGTAGTCGAACGCGCCATCGGGGTAGTGCTGCAAATCTTCGTCGGCGTCGCCCTGCACCACGGCCAGGCCCCGTGCCACACATTTGTTCACCTGGGCCTGCAGCAGTTCCATGCCGCGTGCGTCCACCCGCTTGGTCTGTTCGAGTAGGCGCATCAAATCCCCATCGTCGCACCCCACGTCGAGGACCTTGGTGCCCGGCTGCACGATGTCTGCGATGCGCTGGTGGCCAACGCGGGAAATATCTCGCAAGGACGGGCCGTTGGGGGCGCTCATTGTTTGGTTTCCACGTTTTCTGTCAGGCCTACCGCTTCCGCCGCCGAGCCGATAAAGCCCCGCACAGCGTCATACATTTCCGGCACGTCGAGCAGGAAGGAATCGTGCCCCTTATCGGTCTCGATCTCGACATAGGACACGCGCGCACCGGCAGCATTGAGGGCGTGGACGATGGCGCGGCTTTCCTCCGGCGGGAATAGCCAGTCAGATGTGAAGGCCATCACGCAGAAGCGCGTATCGGTGCCCATAAAGGCCTTAGCCAGGGTGCCACCATGCTCGGCGGCAAGGTCGAAATAGTCCATGGCGCGGGTCATATACAGGTATGAATTGGCGTCGAACCGCTCGACGAAACTCATGCCCTGGTGGCGCAGATAGCTCTCGATCTGAAAGTCCGCATCGAAGCCAAAGGTCAGCGCGTCCCGATCCTGCAAATTGCGCCCGAATTTTCGCTGCAGCGCGCTTTCCGAAAGATAGGTGATGTGAGCTGTCATGCGTGCCACCGCCAAACCCTTGCGAGGGATTGTATCATGGCTGGCATAGTCGCCGCCGTGCCATTGCGGGTCCGCCATAATTGCCTGGCGGCCAACCTCGTGGAACGCGATATTCTGGCTCGAATGTCGTGCCCCTGTGGCAATCGGGATCGCCGCGAACACCCGCTCAGGATATGTGTGGGTCCATTCAAGCACCTGCATGCCGCCCATGGAGCCGCCGATGACCGCGAACAGCCGGTCGATGCCGAGCTTGGTCACCAGCATGGCCTGCGCCCGGACCATGTCCTTGATGGTGATGATGGGCAGGTTCACGCCGTAAGGCGCGCCCGTAGTGGGGTCTATGCTAGCTGGGCCGGTGGAGCCGAGGCACCCGCCTAAAACGTTGGACGAAATGACGAAGAACCGGTCGGTGTCGATGGGGCAGCCGGGGCCGATCATCTGTTCCCACCAACCGGGCTTGCCGGTGACGGGGTGTTGGTTGGCAACGTGATGATCGCCCGTCAGCGCATGGCACACCAGCACGGCGTTAGAGGCGTCGGCGTTCAGCGTGCCATAGGTGTGGTAGGCGATCTGGAACGGCGCAATCTCACGGCCTGCATCCACGTGCAGTGGCTCGCCCTTGCCGAAGACGGCGACTTGGCTCGAAGGCTCGTGCACTTGGCTGCGGCCGGATGTGGTGAGATCGCTCACAATTGTCCCGTCTGGCTGTTCAATCAGAGCCGTTTGCTATGCCCCGACCGGCCATGCCGTCAACCTTGATGCGATCCTCGTTGGCACTTGCGAGTTATTTGGCACACCGTGTCGCCTTTGCATCGTGGCGCGTTCGCACTATCAGTGGCATTTGATACTCAACAAGACCGACGAGCACCCGCCATGGCTGAAGCTGCAACCGCCCCTGAACCTCGCTCAGAGCTGATGCCGCTGCACGTCTATGTGCCCGGTTCGTCCTCCGTTGAGGGCGTCGACAAGATTTTCAAACTGTCGTCGAACGAAACACCACTTGGGCCGAGTCCGAAAGCCGTTGAGGCGTTTCAGGCGGCTGGGGCGAACCTGGCGGATTACCCAGACGGCGGATCCACCGGGCTGCGCCAGGCCATCGCCGATGTGCACGGGCTGAATCCCGATAATATTATTTGTGGCAACGGCTCGGACGAGTTCTTTCCGCTGCTAGCCAATGCCTATCTGAAGGCGGATGATGAGGCGATTTTCACCGAGCACGGCTTTCTGGTGTATCGGACGGCCATTGTGGGGGCAGGGGCCACGCCGGTCGTTGCCCAGGAGACTGATCTCACCGCCGACGTGGACAAGATACTGGCCTGCGTGACCGCTCGCACGCGCATGGTCTTTCTGGCAAACCCCAATAACCCGACGGGCACATATGTGCCCTTTGATGAAGTGCGCCGCTTACACGCGGCGCTGCCAAAAAACGTGCTGTTGGTGCTGGACGGCGCCTATGCCGAATATGTGCGGCGCAACGATTACAGTGCTGGTATGGACCTCGTGTCCGAGGCCACAAACGTGGTCATGACGCGCACATTCTCGAAGATCCATGGCCTCGCGGCCCTGCGCGTTGGTTGGATGTATGCCCCGCGCGCCATCATCGATGTGCTCCAGCGCATTCGTGGGCCGTTCAACGTTAATGCTGCGGCCCAGGCGGCGGGAAGCGCGGCCATAGCAGACATTTCCCATGTGGACGCCGCCGTGGCGCATAACGAAAAATGGCTACCTTGGATCGTGGAGCGCGCCGAGACCCTTGGTCTGGAGGTTGCGCCCAGCGTCGGCAATTTTGCGCTGCTGACATTTCCGGACACCGCCAAAGTGACGGCGCTGGAAGCCTATGAAGCGCTCCGTGCCAAAGGCTATCTTGTGCGCGCTGTTGGCGGCTATGGCCTGCCCAACTCCCTGCGCGTGACCATAGGTCCGGCGGAAGCCATGGAGGGTGTTGCTGCCATTCTCTCGGATTTGCTGGCGGACTAAATGACACATTTCCGCAAATTGGCGCTGGTGGGCATCGGGCTCATCGGCTCATCGATCGCGTTGGGTGCCCGGGTCCGGGGGCTGGCCGATGAGATCGCCATCTCCACCCGTTCCTCGGCAACGCTCGCCCGCGCTGAAGAGCTGGGTCTTGGTGACAGCTACCACGCTGACGCGGCAGACGCTGTGCGGGACGCCGACCTGGTGGTGGTCTGCGTACCCGTTGGCGCATCTGCGGCTGTGGCCAAGGCAATTGCGCCTGCGCTCAAGGCCGGAGCCGTGGTGACGGATGTGGGCTCTGTGAAGGGCTCAGTCGTTGCGCAAATGGCGCCAGAACTGCCCAGCGCTGTGCACTTCATACCTGGTCACCCCATGGCGGGGACGGAATATTCCGGCCCTGACGCTGGCTTTGCCACCTTGTTTGAGGGCCGGTGGACCATTCTCACACCGCCCGCCGGCGCGGACCAGACTGCCGTCCATGCGCTTGTGGCCTTTTGGCAGGGGCTGGGGGCGAACGTCGAATGCATGGCAGTGGAGCACCATGACCTAGTTTGCGCCATGACGAGCCATATTCCACATTTGATCGCCTACAATATCGTCGGCACCGCATCTGAACTGGAAGAAAGCGTGCGCGCCGAAGTGGTGAAGTTTTCCGCCTCCGGCTTCCGTGATTTCACCCGAATTGCAGCATCAGACCCCACCATGTGGCGTGACGTGTTTTTGCACAATCGCGAAGCGGTGCTGGAGGCCTTGGGGCGCTTTTCAGAAGATTTGTCGGTCTTACAACGCGCCATCCGCGTGGGGGACGGCGACTATCTGTTCGACCTGTTCACCCGCACCCGCGCCATCCGCAAGGGCGTGATCGAGGCTGGGCAGGAAGTGGATGCACCCAATTTCGGGCGACAAATCGTTGAAGATCTGGAAGACGGTTCTTAGCGGCTAAGACGGATCGGCGGTATGTCGCCCAGCGGCAGAATGCCCAGCACCACGCGCCCGTTGCGGAAGATGATGGGTGGCGCATTGCGAATAGCCGGATTGTCTGCATCCGGTTGCGCCAGCGCCAAAATTGCCGGCACCAGCGTATCAACTGTCTGTTTCAGCGCGGTGTTGCGGGGATCGATACCGTTTTGCAATTCAGTGAGCCCTTCTTCGAGGCGCTGACCCGCCATCCGTATGGTACCGTTGAGGAGGCCCTCCCGCGTGACGCTCAAACGGCCGGAGAGTTCGACGAGGGTGCCGCCGGTGCGCAAGGTGACGCCCTCAAGGCGTATTGGTTCGCGCACACTGGGCAGTGCCGCAAGCCATTGGTCTGCGTCTGTCAGCAAAGCTGCCCCGCCATCGAGCGCCAACGTGCCCTCGAAGTTGATGGGCGGCATGGACAGGCCGCGGGGCATAATTGCATCTCCCTGGAGGAACATTCGCAGATCCGGTTGATCGCCGGTTCCGCCTTGCGATTCATCCAGCGAAAATGGCTCTGCAACCGAGAAAAGCTTCGTGAGCGAAACCAATTGCTGTGACGGCGTGTCGGGAAGCGCTGTGGTGACGGTGAGGTTTGCCACTTCGAGCACGACCCGCTGAAGCGTGTTAGCGCCATTTATGCGAACCGAGGACCGTGCGCTGTCCCAGTTCAATTCCAAGGGCAGGGCGTTGTCCGATGATATGCGCAGGGGGCTGGCGAGATCGATTATTTGAAGGCGGGGCGCATAGACTTGCGCCGTGGTGCGCAGCGTACCCGCCTGAACAGTGACGCCTTCAGTCTGGGAGGTGAACTCTATCTCATCGCATTGCAGGCCCATGCGGAATGGGAAGCCCACAATCTCCTGGCCCATGCAGGTGACGGTTTGCCCGGGGGTGTTCAGGGCTTCCAGTTCCTGCGTCACCACGCCATCAACCCGGGATGCAACAAAGAACCAGCTGCCGGTCAGAAACAGCACGACGAACACGATTGCGCCGCCGAACCAATAGACGCGGCGCTGATTTTTATCGGCGTTCCAGTCATCTTTGCTTGCTTCGGCCTGTCGGCGCTTGTCAGCCTGACGGATGTTCTTGATGGCAGAGCGGGAACGAGGGGCCACAAATGATCTCCAATTGGTAACAAGCGGCTTATTGCCGACAAACCTATGTTGGCCACAGACCGTGGCACTGTTACGAGCAGATATGGAAGAAATGTGGGTCTTTGGCTACGGCTCCCTGATGTGGCGACCGGGCTTTGAATATGTTGAGGTGAAGCATGCGAGGTTGCACGGGCTGCACCGGCGGCTGTGCATCTATTCCCACGTCCACCGCGGCACGCCGGAGCGGCCGGGACTGGTGTTGGGGCTCGACCAGGGCGGCAGCTGCCAAGGTATGGTTTTTCGCGTGGAGAAAACGCTGCAGACCGAAGTGCTGGCCTATCTGCGCGAGCGTGAGATGATGAACAAGGTCTATTACGAGTCCATTCGACGCGTACGCTGCGATGATGGCACGGTGGTAAAGGCGTTGTGTTATTGTGCAGTCCGCGACCACGCCCAGTTTGCGCCATCTATGGGTATGGATGCCACGGTCAGGCAGGTGCTTGGCGCCGTGGGCCAATCTGGCCGCAATGAAGATTATGTCATCTCCACCGTTGAAAAGATCAAAGCAATGGGTGCGCGGGACCCGTCGCTAGAGCGGGTTGCCGATGCCCTCCGCAAGGCTATCGCTGCCGTCTGAGGGTCCGGGCTCGATTTTCATTTTTGCTTTTGCGGTGACGGCTGCAACCGCCAAAGGTGAGGGTCTGGGCCCGCTGGCGGCTTCTTCGATCAATTTGTCAGACGCCGTTTCTATGGCGTCGATGAGCTTCACCTGAAAAACGTCAGGATCCAGACCCGGCTCGATAATTGGCAAAAACTCCAGAACCACGGTGCCTGGATAGTGGATGAATTTGTCCTTTGGCCAGAATGCCCCGGTGTTGATGGCCACGGGCAGCACTGGCTGGTTAAGCGTTTTGTACATGTGCTGGATGCCGTATTTGTAGCTCGGCTCCACCGCCAATGGCTGGCGGGTCCCTTCCGGAAAAATCAGCACTTGTGAGCCATTGGCAAGAGCTTGTTTTACGCCCTTGGTCATGGACGCCAAGGCTTCACCCTTGCGGCCGCGGTCCACCGGTATTTGCCGCAGACGCTGAAAGTAGAGGCGCAGAACGGGGATACGCATCAGGCTGCGCTTCATGATGTAGGCGGGGTATTGGAAGTTCCAGAAAAGGGAGAGCGTTTCGTGGCTCGACTGGTGTTTGCAGGCCACCAGCACGCCGCCTTTTGGAATGTTCTCCAGTCCACGCAATTCCACCCGCGCGCCGACAATCCACTCATGCAGTTTGATGTTGGAGCGTGCCCAAAAGCGGGCAATCCGATAGCCGGTTTCGCGTCCCGTCATGAAAAACGGAATGAAGAACAGCAGAATCTGCACCACATTGTTGAGGTAGAAGGCGATGTAAAAAAGGAGCGATCGAATAAACAGCATGGCGCGTTTTGGCGCGATGCAACGGCGCTGGCAATATTTGTCGCCTCAAAAAACTGAAATGGCGGGAAATGGGCGAGAGCCCAAAATCATGCGGTGTGGAACTTCATCCGCATTGCTGCCCAACGAACCATGTCTTCACCGATGTAGGTTCGCGCCCGAGCGCCAATATATTTGCCATATTCCGTCAGCAATGCCCGCCACACATCTGGCTGTTGCACCCAGTTTAGGCCCGACAGATCATAGACTTGCACCGGCTCTGGCAGCAGAGTTGCGTTGGGCATGGCGCGGGAAAATTCGAGCAGAGAGCGGCGCATGTGAATGTTGGAGGTAACCACCACCAGGGTTTGGTAGCCACGCTCGTCCGCCCACATGGTAGCGGCTTTGGCGTTGCCAATCGTGTCTAGCGCGGTGCGATCAATATCAACACAACATGTCAGCACGGCATCATCGAGATCGTTCGTGCGGGCGATGGCGTCCAAATCTGTTTGCGGGTTGACCCCGGTTATCAAAAGACGTTGCTCGCCGTTGCTCTGCATCAGCTTAACGGCATGTTTGATGCGGTCGACGCCCCCGGTCAGTGCAACGATACCGTCAGCGCTTTCAATCTGTGCGGGGGGCGTAACACCTGATGTCATTTGCGAAGCGTCATAGGTGAATTTCACAAAGCCGCCGACGATAAATGCGACACCTGCAAACAGTGCCAAGACAAGCGTAATCCAGACAATTGAGGTCAGACCTATGGCCGAACGGGCGATGATGCCGCGTTGCCTGGGTTTGGCACCTGGCGCGCCTTCCATTGTGTCTGTCGTCATTTTTTCCACTCCCCAACGCTATCAGCGGAGCTTGGCTGCAAAATGGCAAGCGTTTCTCGTTAACTATTCACAAGGAATGGTTGCCGGAACGTTAACGGATCATCTGGCTTGAGTACCCACTTCGTGGACTTCATTGAGGTAGGAATGGACGGCGTAGCGGGCCGTCGCAGCCGTCAGCGCTGCGATGGCAAATGCCGTCACCACGAGCCATGCGTAGCCGCTGCCGGGCAGTGTGAACTGGCCAAAAAAGGCCGCTGTCTGGTCGCCCTGCGGTGTGGCGATAGACGCAGAAACCCACACGCCAATGATGTAGAAAACCAACAGCGCACCGGCCCCGCCCAGCGCCACTCCACGAAGTGCCAGCGCAAAGAAATGGCGCTGGAATTGCAGCGCGATGAAACCGTCTTCCGCCCCCACAAAATGCAGCACTTCCACAATCTGCCGATTGCCCGCAAGCGCACCCCGTGTGGCGAACACAACGGTCAGGCAGGTGGCGGCGAGAACAAGTGCAAGCACGGCAAAGCCCGCCCAAACGGTTGTGCCAGCCATGGCGGTGAGGCGGTCCACCCAGGTGCGGTGATCGTCGAGGGTCGCGCCGGGCACATTGCGCTCGAGGGCTTGGCGCAGCGCGTCAAAGTCCGGTGGTGATGATGGATCAATGTCTAACGTGATAAGGCGAGGAACTGGGAGATCGTCAGGCTGCAAATTGTCACCCAGCCACGGTTCCAGAAGGCGGGCTGTGGCCTCCCAGTCTATGATGGCAACATCGGTCACGCCCTCGGTTTGCTGCGAGATTTCAACGGCGCGATCCAATGCGTCGTCCATGTTCACATTCTCCAGCGGTACGATCTGCACTGTGATCTCGCGGGAAATGTCCGACTGCCAGCTTTTGGCTGTGGCGCTGACCATAAGCACAGCGCCAAGCGTGAGGCAGGCGAGGAAGGTCATGATAGCTATGACGCTCCACAGCGTGCGGCCTGCGATGGACTCCCGCGGCACTATTGCGCCACTGCCGCCGCCGAGGATCCGATCCCAGACCTTTTGGGTGGAGCGCAAGCCTTTGGCCATGCCGCCTTCACCGGACAACACTCCCGGCAAGACATCGGGCTGGGACTTTTTCCGTCGCCGGCGCAACTGCGCCAGGCTGGGCAGCTTGATCTTACTCATAGATCTGCATCCTGCCACCGGACAGCACCAGTCGCCGCGCTTCGTACTGGTCCATCAAAGCAAGATCGTGGGTGGCAATGACCACTGATGTGCCCGAGCGTTGTAGCTCTATGAAAAGACGCAGCAGGCGGCGGGCAAGTGGCGGATCCACATTGCCTGTGGGCTCATCCGCCAGCAGCAGGTCCGGCTTTTCGATCAGGGCACGGGCGATGGCGGCGCGCTGTTTTTCGCCCCCCGACAAAATTGGCGGGTAGGCATTGGTGCGGTGGCCCAGCGATACCCAGTCCAAAAGGTCCAGCACGTCCTGCCGGTAGGTGCGCTCGTCGCGTCCGCGCACGCGCAATGGCAGCGCCACATTTTCATAGGTGGTCAGATGATCGAGCAGCCGAAAATCCGAGAACACGATGCCGATCCGCCGCCGCAGGGCGGGCAGATCCTTTTTGGATATCTCGGCAACATCTTCACCGAACACTTTTGCCGTGCCCCTCGATGGCCGCATGGCCAGAAACAGGATGCGCAGCAGGCTGGTTTTGCCCGCCCCAGACGGGCCGGTGAGAAACTGAAACGTGTCAGGCTCGATATTGAAAGTGAGATCGCGCAGCACCTCATCGCCATTGCCATATCGCAGCCCGACATTTTCGAAGCTGATCATGGGCGGTTGTCTCGCGGTTATTGCGACAGCGGGTGCAGTGGCGATTTGCGATTCATGCGAAGCGCCGGAAGCAATCCATTAACCATTATTTGCGAAAAACCAAAGGCGGAACAGCGCTGCGCTGTCCCGAGCAAACCCCAATCCGGAACTGCGGCAACCGCGCTATGCCCATCACCTGCCCAAAGTGTCGAACAAGCTATCAGGTCTCCGACGAGCAAATCGGTGAAAAAGGCCGGCGCGTGAAGTGCATCAAATGTGAGCACGTCTGGCATGCTCTGGTGGACCCGATTGTCGAGTTTGCAGACATGGAGACCGCAAGCTCGGAGACAAAGGGGCAGGGGGCGAAAAATGCCGCGCCGGAAAAAGCCCAGCCGCCTGCGCAAGAGACAGCAGCACAACGTTCCTATGAAGCTGCCAAGCCGACATCAAGTTCCGCCACGCCGCCCATGCAGACATCCATGCCCGGCGAGTATGATCAGCTTGATGGGGATGATGCTGACCAATCTGATGGCATTGTTGAAGTTGGAAATGCGCAACTAAGCTCGACAGAAGCGAATTCGGACATTGCAAACGCTGTGTCCACCGACCCGCTTGAGACCGCTTTGTCCGATGAGAGCGCGGATATCATCGCAAATGTCAGTCAGGCGATGATCGAGATTGAAAATCAGGAAGCTGCGCCAAATGGCGGGAACAGGGGTGTCAACAACCCGACCATCGTGCGCACCGAGATAAAGGTGAAAAAGCCGACCCACACCAAAGAAAACCTGGCCGGAATCGTTGCAGTCGCTTTTGCACTTTGCCTCTTGGTGTCCGCCGTAATGTTCCGGGAGCCCATTGTGCGCACGGTGCCCGAGACGGCGCGCCTTTATGGCATGCTCGGAATGCCGGTGAACTTGCGTGGGCTGGAGTTTGCCAATGTGACAACATCCACCGACTTTGAGAACGGTGTGCCGGTGTTGATGGTGTCCGGCACGATCATCAACGTGTCGGCGGAGGCTGTGGGATTGCCCGTTGTGCGCCTGGCACTGCGCACAACACGCGGCCAGGAAGTCTATGCTTGGTCTTATGAGCCGTCCGTCAAGCGGCTTGCCGCCGGCGAACAGGTGGACTTCAACACACGCGTAGCCTCCCCTCCCGATGGAGCGTCGGACATTCAATTGCGCTTCATCGGCATCGACCGCCTGGCTTCCGGCGGCTGACGTCTTGGCTCGTATTCTCCTGGTGGAAGATGACAGTGCTGTCCGCGCCTTTGTGGAGCGGGCATTGCAGCTGGATGGTCATGATGTAGAGACCGCCAGTGACGGTGGTCTGGGGCTTGAACTCCTTGAGGAAACTCTGGCTGCGGGCGACGCTTACGATCTGTTGCTCAGTGATATTCAGATGCCCATTATGGACGGCATTGGCCTGGCGCTCACTGCAGCCCAGAAAGACCCTAATATGCCAATCTTGCTCATGACGGGCTATGCCGAGCAGCGCGAGCGGGCAACCAACCTGTCGCGTGTGATCGTGGATGTGGTGGCAAAACCCTTTACCCTGCCCGATATTCGCAAGGCCGTTGCCGAGGCCCTCGCTACCGGTGGTTCGGGCTCTGACGGTTAGTCGCGCTCCAGCAAATTCTCCAGATACCGTTTCTCTGTGCCCGGCAATGAGCGTCGCTCCAGCCGACGCATGATTTCGCGCTGAATTTCCCGGCTGCGTTTTATCTCGCTCTCCGCATCATAATTGAAATTGCCGTTTTGCGTGCCGAAGTCTTCCTGTCCACGTTGGCGACCCAGCGGGTCGCGGCCGTTGCGCTGGCCTTGTCCCTGCTGCTGGGGCTGGCCTTGGCCCTGTTGTTGGCCGGGTTGGCCCGGGCCGGGCTGTTGACCTGCCATGGCGTCCATCATCTGTTGCATCATGCCTTGGGCACCCTGGCGCAGCGCTTCCATGGCACGGCCCTGTTCACCTACGGCGCTGCCAGCCTGGCCTTCTCCCAGTCGCTCTCCCGCTTCGCCCATGGCTTCATTGGCTTCGCCAAAGCCCTCTTCGGGCTGCATGCCCATACCTTCAAGATCGCCCATCAACTCCTGCAGGCTCTGCTGCACATCACCTTGTTGCTGTTGCAGCTCGGCAAGCTGCTCCTGCAGCCGTTCGAGCATTTCGCGGGCTGTCTGCTGTTCTAGCGTATCGCCCGGCTCTTGGCCTTGTTGTTGGCCGTTCTGCTGGTCACCGGGCTGTTGGCCTTGCTGTTGCTGACCCTGCTGCTGTTGACCATTCTGCTGACGTTGTTGTTGCTGTTGAGCACGCTGGCGGGCGGCGTTGCGGTCGGCCTGGCGCATTTGCTGTTCCGCGTCTGACAGCTCTCGCTCACGGGCGAATGTCTCGTCACGCAGGCGCTGCTGCTCCTGCAAAATTTCGGCCAGCTGATCCATGGCTTCGTTCATTTCGGAATTCTGGCCGTCACCCTGGTTCTGGGGTTGCCCTTGCTGCGCTGTCTGCAGATTGTCCATCATCTGTTGCAGCTGGTTCAGCATTTCGCGGGCGGCATCTTCCGCGCCGGACCGTGCCAGCTCTTCGATGCGGTCCATCATTTCGTTAATGTCGTTTTCGGTGAGGGTCTGCGCGTTGGGGTTTTGGGCGAAGTTTTCCTGTGGCTGCTGGCCTTCCATTTGCTCGCGCATGGCTTGCATGAATTCGTCCATGGCTTGGCGCAGCTCTTCCATCAGGTCGGCGATTTCTTCGTCGCTGGCGCCATCCTCCAAGGCTTGTGAAAGATTTTCCTGTGCTTCGCGCAGGCGCTCGGCGGCCAATGAAACATTTCCGTCTTCAATGCCCAGCGCCGTGTCCCAAAGAAGGTCTACCACCGAACGCAAATCATCATCAGTGCGCGCGTCGCGCAACCGGCGCGATGCGATGGTTATGGACATGAAGGCGGCCAGCTGATCTTCGAAAAATAATTCAGGCCCGGTGGCCAGCGCGTCCAGCATGTCGGCAGCTCGCGGGGCGTGGTCACGGTCCAGCGCCAGTTTGCGGCGCTCAGATACGAGTGCGCGAGCCAATTCTGCATTGAAGCGGCGTTGGGGCAAAGTGAACGACCGCACGTCGGAAAACCCTTCCTGGCCCGCCGCATCCGTGGCCACCAACGTTATGTCCACTTCCGTGCCCGCATAAGGGTGTTCGGTGAAGTTCTTAGACACTTTCGATGAACCGGACCGGGCGTTGCGCCGCGACAAAGGCAAGTCAAACCCCGGCAACTCATATAGACCATTTTCGCTTATGCCCTGGGCATCTTCGGGAAGGTCCAAAAGCGTCCGAGCTGCCCGGACGCCGTAATCGTCTTCGAAATTGTAGGAGAAATTGAAGGCACCGTTGGCTTCGGTCGAGGGCACATCGTCCCATTCAATCTTGGGCTCCAGGTCCAGCGTGACGCCGATACGCCATTGTGCAATTTCAGTGTTTGCCACCTGCAGCACCGCATCCGTGCGTCCGGTGAGGACAAGGCGTTCATCATCATCTTCTTGATTTTGGCCGGTTGCCGATCTTGCTGCTGAATCTTCGTAATCGGCCTCGCTTGCCCGGCTCGGCGCAATGTCTATCTGCCGGGTACCGTCGGCGTCGGTCAGCGAAAGGCTGGCCAATTGCTCAGTGCCGGTGACGCGCACCAAAAGCGTGCTGCCCTCGGGTACATCTATGTTTGCGGCGGCGCCCGCATCCAAGCCCGATAAAAACAGGGGCGCGCGGCGCGTATAGGCGGGCGGGGTGATCCAGGCGTCTACGCGCATTTCCGTCACCTGGGCAGGCGCCACGGGGGCAACAAAGGCATCGACCAGCCGACCCATATGGTCGCCGGCTGCGTAGAAGAAGCTGACGAATAACAGCAACACCGGAATGGCTCGCAGGCCCCAGCCATCCCAATTCTCGACGCGAGGCTTGGGGGCCCCCGCTTTCACACCAGTGAGTTGGCCCGCCATTCTGGCCCGATGGGTTTCGAACAGAGCTTGGGCAATCGGGTCGCTGGCGTCGCCATTTGCCAGCCGGTCGTTTTGGGCCGTGAGGGGACGGTGGGCGGTGGCGCTCTTGGCCTCCACACGGGTGCGCGCCTGGGCATCTGATGGCCAACGCGCTGAGCGCAGCGGCAGCAAACCGCCTACGAATGCGAGGGCAAAAAACGCGAGGCCAATATAGCGTGCCCAATCAGGCAATTGTGTCCACAGGCCGAACCAGGACGCCGCGACGAACACAAGCACAACCGCCAATGCAGGCTGCACACGTGGCCAGAGGCGTTCCCAGAACAACGCCCAGCGCGCCGCCAGGACGGTGCGTTGCACCCGTCGGCTGGTCGCATCTCGGTTTGTGCCGTCAGTGTGATAGGCCAAAGTAAAGGCCTCCGCTCAGTGCGCCTTGTTTTGATAAACGTAGCACTGAATGCGGCGATGGCGAGATCACGGCTGCGAGAGATTGCGCTTGCGTGCGCGCTATTCGGCAGCTTCTGCAACGTCGGGCACGTCCAGCCATGGTGGCATGGAGTCCAGTGCCAGCAGTTCCTCGAAGGTTTTGCGCGGACGAATGACGTGAAATTCATCACCATTCACAAGCACTTCAGGCACCAGCAGACGGGAATTATAGGTGCCCGACTGCACCGCTCCGTAGGCTCCGGCACTGGCCACGGCCAAAAGATCGCCCTGTTCAGGCCGCGGCAATGAACGTTCCTGCGCCAGATAGTCGCCCGTTTCGCAAACTGGCCCCACAATGTCTGCGCGGATGTGTTCGGCGCCACTGTCGGCTTCATTCACCGGCAAAATGTCATGCCACGCATCATAAAGTGTGGGGCGGATGAGATCGTTCATCGCGCCATCAACGATCACGAAATCCTTGCCATCTCCGCGTTTATGGAAAATCGTGGAGACCACCAGCATGCCAGCATTGCCTGCAATCAGACGCCCGGGTTCAAACAGGATCTGTGCGTCGAGGTCTTCCACATGCCGGCGAACGGTCTGTGCATATGCGTCGGGCAATGGTGGCGGGCTATTGTCGTTTTTGTAGGGGATGCCTAGACCGCCGCCAAGATCGACATGATGGATGGAGTGGCCCTCGGCGCGAAGCGTCCCGATAAGGCTGCGCAGCTTGGCAAAGGCGGCCTCGAACGGCTCGAGATCGGTGATCTGGCTGCCAATGTGCATGTCGACGCCAGTGACTTCCAGCCCCGGCAGGCGGGCCGCGCGGGCATAGACGCGCACTGCATCTTTCCACGGAATGCCAAATTTGTTTTCCGACTTGCCGGTGGAAATTTTCGCGTGGGTCTTGGCGTCCACGTCGGGGTTGATGCGGAGCGACACGCGGGCGGTTTTGGCCAGCGCCGTGGCCCGGGCAGACAGGCTTTCCAGCTCCGGCTCGCTCTCAACATTGAAACAAAGAATATCAGCTGCAAGCGCGTAATCGATCTCGGCCACGGTTTTGCCGACACCCGAAAACACGATCTTTGAGGCCGGGATGCCAGCTGCGAGCGCACGGCGCAATTCGCCTTCGGACACCACATCAGCGCCCGACCCAAGGCGCGCCAGTGTGGCCAGAACGGCCTGATTGGAATTGGCCTTCATCGCGTAGCATACGAGCGGCGTTACAGGCTTGAAGGCCTCCGAAAACACTTTGAAATGACGTTCGAGCGTGGCCGAGGAATAGACGTAAAAAGGTGTCCCCACCTGCGCCGCAATGGTGGGCAGGGGCACATCTTCGGCGTGCAGCACGCCGTCTCGATATTCAAAATGGTTCATGACGTGTCTCTAAAGCAGCGGGTCTAGGACAAATTTGCGGTCCGTCTCCGGCTCGGCCTTCGGTGTGGTCGGGCCATCCAGGCTTACTTTCACGATGCGATCATCGGCGACAATTTCGCCCTTCTTGCCACAGGCGGACAGAGCGATTGCGGAGCCCAGAAGAGCGATCGTGAATGCGTGTTTCATTGAATTGGCCTTTGATGGGTTGGCGCCAGTGTAGCGCCAAGGGGCTTGTACGTCACGCACCGGCGAGCCGGTCGCGCCAATAGGTCACTTGCGCGCGCACATTGACCGGCGCTGTGCCGCCAAAGCTGGTGCGGCTGGCGACGGATGCTTCCACCGAAAGGACTGAAAAAACCTTCGCGTCGATATCGGCGTGGAGGGTCTGCAAATCCTCCAATTCCAGATCCTGCAGATCGCACCCCTTCAACTCGGCCATAGCCACGGCGCTGCCGGTGATGTGGTGGGCGTCGCGGAAGGGAATGTCGAGTTCTCGCACCAACCAGTCGGCAAGGTCTGTTGCGGTGGCGAAACCCGCACCGGCGGCGGCGGCCATGTTGGCTTTGTTGGGCACCATATCACGCACCATGCCGCCCATGGCCGCCAAAGCGATTTCCAGCGTTTCGGCAGCGTCGAACACTTGCTCTTTGTCTTCCTGCATATCCTTGGAATAGGCGAGGGGAAGGCCTTTCATCACGGTCAGCAGGGCCACTAGCGCGCCATTGATACGGCCTACTTTGGCTCGCACCAGCTCGGCGGCGTCCGGGTTTTTCTTTTGTGGCATAATGGAGGAGCCGGTGGAGAAAGCGTCCGACAAAGTGACGAAGCCGAATTGCGGCGTCGACCAGATCACGATCTCTTCGGCAAACCGGCTGAGGTGCGTTGCGCAGATGGCGGCACTGGCCAGATAGTCCAGCGCAAAGTCCCGGTCGGACACGGTGTCCAGCGAGTTGCGGGTGGGCTCGCGGAAGTCGAGGGCCTGCGCCGTCATCCAGCGGTCCGTGTTGAACCCCGTACCTGCCAGAGCCGCCGCGCCGATGGGGCATTCGTTCAGCCGTTCGACAGCGCTGCAAAATCGGTCGCGGTCCCGGGCGAACATCTCCACATAGGCCAGACAATGGTGGCCGAAAGTGACGGGCTGGGCAGCCTGAAGATGCGTGAAGCCGGGCATCACTGTGTCTGCGTGGGCGTCTGCCTGATCCACCAAGGCCTCTTGCAGCGAAGCCAATAGCTGATCGATCGTGCCCATCGCGTCCCGCACCCACATGCGGAAATCGAGGGCCACCTGGTCGTTGCGGGAGCGGGCGGTGTGGAGTCGGCCGGCGACCGGCCCAATGATTTCGGCCAGGCGCGCTTCGACATTCATGTGAATGTCTTCAAGCGCAGCGGAAAACTCAAAATCGCCAGCTTCGATTTCGCCTTGAATTTGCACGAGCCCGGCATCGATGGCCAGGGCATCCTCATCGGACACAATTCCCTGTTGGGCGAGCATGGCCACGTGGGCGCGGCTGCCTCGAATGTCCTGGCTGTAAAGCACGTGATCAAAGCCGATGGAGGCGTTGATCTTTTCCATGAGCGCGTCGGGTTGTTCCGCGAAGCGGCCGCCCCACATCTGGTTGGACGCGGAGTTGTGACCTTGCGCTGGCTTGTGGTCCGGTTCTTCGCTCATCATAGTGTGCCCGTTTTCATCTTGCCGCCGGTCCATTTTATGTCCCAAACGTCCTCATCGCGCTCGCGCCGACAGACCATTGCCATCAGCCTTTTCATCATCGCCGCGTGCATTGCCATCGGCCTATACGCGGTGGGCCGCGATGCTGGCAACACTGGTCCCGATATTGCCATGGTGGATGCGCCCAAATGCGACGCAGCGCCAGACTTGGGTGCCCAACTTGCCAGCTTGGCGGTGGGTACAGTCTCCGAGTTTCAGGCCTCCACGCTGCCGCAGGATTTCTCGTCTATCGGTTTCAAGGACGGTTCGGGCGCGGACCGCACCATTGGCGACTTTGCAGGCAAGACGCTTTTTGTGAATTTGTGGGCGACTTGGTGCGGTCCGTGCAGAGCGGAGATGCCGAGCATTAACGCCATGAGCGAGGAGCTTGAAGGTGAGGGATTTGAGGTCATAGCCCTCAGTCTCGATCAGGGGGAGGCCAGCGTGCCTCAAGCCTTTCTCGATGAAATCGGAACCGATGCGCTTGAGCTATACCAGGACAACACCAACGCGGTTTTTCTTGATCTGCGTGAGCGGAACCTGCTGACCGGTCTGCCGGCCAGCTATGTCATAGGGCCAGATGGCTGCCTGCTGGGGAGCGTGCTCGGGCCTGCCGAGTGGGATGAAGACGCGGCGATTGACCTGTTGAAGGGCGCGCAGGCGCTTTAGCGCAAAACAAAAAAAGCGGCCCGTTCGCAATGAAAGAGGCCGCTCGCGTTCTGCGTTAATTCAGCCAGTGACTACAGCGCGGCTTCAAGCTCTGGCAAGGCGTCGAACAGATCTGCCACCAGACCGTAGTCGGCCACCTGGAAGATCGGTGCTTCTTCGTCCTTGTTGATGGCGACGATGACTTTCGAGTCTTTCATGCCGGCCAAATGCTGGATCGCGCCGGAAATGCCCGCTGCAATGTAAAGATCCGGAGCCACCACTTTGCCCGTCTGGCCCACTTGCCAGTCGTTTGGCGCATAGCCTGCATCCACGGCGGCGCGGGACGCACCCACGGCGGCATTGAGCTTGTCTGCCACCGGAATGATGACTTCCTGGAACTTTTCGTCTGACCCCAGCGCGCGGCCACCCGAAAGGATGATCTTGGCGGACGTCAGTTCCGGGCGGTCGGACTTGGAAAGCTCTTCTTTAACGAAAGAGGACAGACCGGGATTGTCAGCGGCGGAAACCGTCGTGATCTCGGCGGAGCCGCCTTCGGCAGCCGACGCAAAGCTGGCAGTGCGCACCGTGATGACGCGTTTTGCATCCGTGGCTTGCACAGTCTGGATCGCGTTGCCCGCATAGATTGGGCGCTTATAGGTGTCGGCGGAAATCACTTCCACAATGTCCGAGACCTGCATGACGTCCAGCAAAGCCGCGACACGGGGCAGGATGTTTTTGCCCGACGTGGTGGCGGCGGCAATGATGGTGTCATAGTCGCCAGCCATGGACACGATAAGTGCAGCCATGGGCTCGGCCAGCCGGTACTCAAGCTCCGGTGCTTCCACCGAAATCACTTTGGCAACGCCGGTCAGTTTGGACGCTGCTTCGGCGGCTGGAGCGCAGCCATTGCCAGCCACGAGCACGTGCACATCGCCGCCGATCTCGGTGGCGGCTGTTAGTGCCTTTGCCGTCTGGTCAGACAGGTCGGTGTTGGAATGTTCTGCGACGAGAAGAATGGTCATTTTGGTCGTCCTTTTCAGTTCGCTTAAAGTACAGAGGCTTCGTTGCGCAGCTTGTCGACAAGCTCGTCAACAGAGCCGACGATCACGCCAGCGGCGCGGGCTTCAGGCTCTTCGGTGTTCTTGATCGCAACACGCTGCTTGATCTCTACACCATAATCGCCGGGAGCCTTCTCATCGAGGGGCTTTTTCTTGGCCTTCATGATGTTAGGCAGGGAGGCGTAGCGCGGCTCGTTGAGGCGCAGATCGGTGGTCACCACGGCGGGCATGGAAATTTCCACGGTTTGCAGGCCGCCATCCACTTCGCGGATGACGTGGGCCTT
Source organism: Pseudomonadota bacterium (assembly GCA_038749385.1). Lineage (GTDB taxonomy): Bacteria > Pseudomonadota > Alphaproteobacteria > Rhizobiales > Rhizobiaceae > JBCBXA01. Next base: position 26,616 of record JBCDIB010000002.1, read on the forward strand.
GTCGCCCTCAATCTTCACTTCCGAGGCAAACGTACCCTGGCTCCAGCCGAGCAGTGCCGCTAGCATCTGGCCGGTCTGATTGCTGTCATCGTCAATGGCCTGCTTGCCCACGATCACAAGACCGGGCTGCTCTTCATCCACGATGGCCTTGAGAATTTTGGCCACGTCCAGCGGCTCGGCCATCTCATCGGTTTTCACCAGAATGCCGCGGTCAGCCCCCATGGCCAGTGCCGTGCGGATTGTTTCCTGACTCTGCTGAGTGCCGATGGACACAACAACGATCTCGTCGGCCGTGCCGGCTTCGCGCAGGCGCAGGGCCTCTTCCACGGAAATCTCGTCGAAGGGGTTCATGGACATTTTGACGTTGGCCAGCTCCACGCCGGAGCCGTCAGCTTTCACCCGCACCTTCACGTTGTAATCAACGACCCGTTTCACGGGCACCAGAATTTTCATGGAATGTCTCCTGTTCACATGTCCGCAATATCATTCGGCGCGTTCCAAATACCGTGCCGAGGGCGGGGTTCTATAATGGTCTGGTGGCACAATTGAGAGTGTTTCAGCAGCGCCAGTTTCATGGCGTGTTCTGTGCCAGAGGCACAGGTCTTCGCCAAGTGATATTCTTAGGTCACGTGGCAGCATGCCGCCATCCCTTCGCTCCAAAATCTTACTCTTACGTTCACGTAAATGCAATTGGGCGAGGAAGTGCTAGGTCTGAATGCTCGCCTGATCGGCAGTTGGGCTGTCAGTGTGCGGGGATTTTTGCGGCTGCGGCGGCCAAAGCCGTGATCTCATCCCACGCTCCGGCATCCACCAGTTTCTTGGGTGCCACCCATGAGCCGCCCACACAGGCAACATTTGGCAGGGAAATATAGTCGAGCGCATTGCTCTGGCTGACGCCCCCGGTGGGGCAAAAGGTGAAGCCGGGCAGGGGACCAGCGAGCCCTTTGAGGTAATTCGGGCCGCCGGCGGGGCCAGCTGGGAAGAATTTCAAGCACTCATAGCCGCGCTCGCCCAGTGCCATGGCTTCTGAGGCGGTTGCTGCGCCGGGGAGAAGCGAAACGGAATGATCCGCCACAGCGTCCAGCAATTTCTCCGATGCGCCGGGGCTGACG
>JBCDIB010000003.1:0-24956 GCA_038749385.1 Pseudomonadota bacterium
CTGGCCCCCATCGTATCGGACATGCTTTCAGGTGACCCGGAAGTCGCGAGCGTTGCGATAGAGCCATCCGCCGCCATGCAAGATGTTGCCGACGCAGCAGAGACCGCCCAGACCGACGAGATCGTAATGGCGGCAGAAGATGCGCCCACCCGGGTAATACCGCTGCAAGCCGAGCCAGCCGCCCAAACAGCCACTGAGGCGGCCACTGAAACTGCGGCAACAATTGAGCAGCCCGAAGTTCCAAGCACCGCGCCTATCGTCGCGCCGGAAGTGTCGGATGATGTAGGCAATGCCGCGCTGCGGGAAGCCGCCAGCGCTGGAAATCCAGCCGCGATGTTTGAAGTTGCTCTTCGCTATACGGAAGGCCGTGTGGTGGACAAAGACAGCCAGCTTGCTCTGCAATGGTATCAGCAGGCGGCTGAAAAAGGTTTAGCCCCGGCGCAGTTCCGCCTCGCCAACTTTCTTGAAAAGGGAATGGGCACCGAGCAGGATTATGATGCGGCGGTAATGTGGTACGAGCGCGCGGTGGAGGCGGGCAATGCACGTGCCATGCACAATCTTGCCGTGCTGCACACCGAAGAAGTGGCCGGAGGCCAAAAGGTTGAAGAAGCCACCCGCCTGTTCCGCGATGCGGCAGAGCTGGGCGTACGGGATAGCCAGTTCAACCTCGGCATCATGTATGGCCGCGGCCTTGGTGTGGAGCTGGATCTGGTGGAAAGCTACAAATGGTTTGCCCTAGCCGCCCGCGCCGGGGACACGGAAGCTGCTGAAAAGCGCGATCAGGTGGCCAATGCCATGTTGCCTGAAGACTTGGACAAGGCCCGCATTGCAGCACAGGCGTGGACGGCAAAGCCGCTCATCGAAAGTGCAAACACCGTCAACATTCCCGCCGAATGGTCGGCGGACACGCCAGGTGCAACGGCTGATGTAAGCAACACATCACCTGAGACCACCGGCGGCATAGTGGTGGAAAGCGGCAATGTGGGTCGGGACGTCCAGAACGCCCTGCTTGCACTTGGTTATGGCATCGGGGCGGCTGATGGTGTGATCGGCCCGAAAACCGCCAGTGCGATCCGCGATTTCGAGGGCCGTATGGGCATGCCGGAAACGGGCCGCCCAAGCGCTGCACTCTTGCAGGCTATGCTCGCGGTGAAAGCCGGTCTCTAGAACGCAATTTATGAGCCTTGGTTAGAGGCCGTGGGGGGTCTTCTCCCACTTATGTGGGTTGGTGATGAGTTGCCAAACCGCACGCCACGCGGCCAATGTCGCCAGCAACCAATAAACCGGCATGCCCACCGGCCACCAGCGGCGCAGGCCGTGGCCCGACCGGTGCACCCATGGCGCGCGGTGCACAGCCAGCATGACGAGCGAATATTGCACGATGAAGGCCACCAGAATGTTGGCGACATCCACGGCCACCAACCATTGATGGCCATCAGCGATGCCGTGGACACCGGGCATGGCCAGAACAAAAAGCAGAACGTAAATCCAGGGGTGCAATAGCGTCGCCAATAATGTGCCGCCAAATAGCACCATGGATACCAACGCCGTGCCCGCCCCGGCCTCGCGTACAAAATTCAACGGCTCGCGCAGGTGTATCAACCAGGTCTGCGCCCAACCCTTGAGCCACCGGGTGCGCTGGCGCACCCAGACCCCCAGCTTGACCGGCGCTTCCTCAAAGGTGGGTCGTTGCATCACATCGCTGCGGTAACCGTATCGCGCCAAACGCAGACCAAGATCCGCATCTTCCGTCACATTGTGCGGATCCCACGCCCCCACCTCTTCCAATGCGGCGCGGCGAAAATGATTGGAAGTTCCTCCCAGTGGAAACGGCAAACCCATGCGAGCCATTGCGGGCAGAAAGACTTTGAACAAAGCGGCATATTCCAGCGCAAACATCATCGACAGGAAACCACGCCCTCCATTGCTGATGGCAAGAGGTGATTGCAGGCACGCCAATTTTTGGTCAGATGCTGCGAACCGCCCATGGGCCTCAAGCAACTGGCCGGGGTCAGGGCGGTCTTCGGCGTCGTAGAGCACCACATATTCACCGCGGGTGATGGGCAGGGCAAAATTGAGCGCCCGGGGCTTTGTTCGCAAGGTCGAGTCCGGCACCACCAGCACTTCCATCTCGGCGGCGCGGCGCTGACGCATCATAGCCAGACGCAGGGCAACAATCGTCTTTTGGTCGTCGCTTTCAGTGATGAATTTGATTTCCAAACGACCGGAGGGCCAGTGCAAATTCCCCATGGCCGCCACCAGATCATCAGCCTGATTGGCCTCGTCGTGCACGGCAACCAAGACGGTGTAGACCGGTGCGGGACGACGGTCAGGTGGCGGATCTGGATCAGGTTCGGGCGCACCTATGGCCCTCAGTAGCACCACAAGACGCAGCCCTATGCAGAGCGAAAAGAAGCTCGTGAAGGCAGCGTGCAACACAAAGCCGGTGGCGTGGAACCAAAGATAAAAGGCCGTGGCGACCAGCAAACCAAGAGCACCAAACCCGGCATATTGTGCGCCTGTGACGGTGCGGCGCGCTGACCGTGTCGGCCATGTATCGCCAAAGTGGTTTTCCGCCCGCTCCGCAATTTCAGCCGCTCCATAGGCGATCAACCAACGCCGCATGGCGCCGGGAGTGACCAACACAACACGGCTCGCAGCTGACCCCATTTTAGACAATTGCTCTGTAACCTCGCCCAGCTGCGCGGTCGACGGCGCCAGCACCAGCAGGGACCGGGCATTGAAACCAGCGGAAGACTGAGAAGCACGTCTGGCCAGCACCGGCGCGGTGAGGCGTATTTGAATGGCGGGGTCGAAAGCAGTGTCCGGCCGCAGCGCCTTCAAAGCCTCACGGCTCAGGGCGTGGGCACCAACATGGCTGGCAATGGCTGCCAAATAGTTTTGATGAGACACCGCGCCGGATCGGACAGCGACAACCGCCGGTGGCAGTGAGCGCCTGCGTGCAAGCGTCAGGACACATTCCAGCTTTCGGCGCTCTATGCCAGCCGCCGCCAGCGCAGCCAATTCAATTGGCAGAGTTGAAGAACGAGATGGAGCAGGGTCTTTGTGCGGCTTTTGCCAGGGTTCATCGGATGCTGAATCAACGCCGCTAGGCGTTGTGAGAAACGCCAGCGGATTGTCTGTCAGCGCATCGGTCGCATCGACCACCTGCATTGCCCAAAAGCCCCCAAACGTGCCAAAGCCACCACAGGTGCCACGTCAGGCCCGCAGAGCACGATCCATGGCAGCACTTCCCAAACCGACGAACGTCAATCACTTTGCAAACCGGGCAAGTTTTATTGTGCTTGTCCCCGCAGTCATAGTGTTTTTGGCATTCTGCTATAACGCTATTGCAGACGAGACAGATGAGTCCAGCATTGTTGCAGTGGAAAGTCCTGCACCATTCCCGGATTTTCTAGGTCCGCGCACGGATATTGAAGTACCGGATGTGCGGGGCGTCACCCGCTTTAGATTTCTGACAACAACAGACTTCCCCCCGTTCAATTATGTTGACGGCCGCGGCCAGATAGCTGGTTTCCATGTGGATCTGGCACGAAACATATGCGCCGCAGCCGGGCTGGGCGCGCGATGCCAGATTGAAGCCATACCGTTTGAGGAACTGGAAGCGGCACTGGCATCCGGGCGCGGCGAAGCCGTGATTGCAGGGCAATCGGCCCTGACGTTTTCAGATGGTAGCGCGGTGGCCAGTAAAGCGTTCTTTAGATTTCCGGGCCGGTTTGTACGCCGTACAGATGCCCTCAACGCACGGGCAGACCCGCTGGACCTGCCGCCGTCCACCCGTGTTGTCGTGATTGAAGGCTCTGCCCATGAGGCTTACTTGCGTGCTTTCTTTCCCAATCTTGCCGCTTTGCCGGTGCCAGACCGGAGGACACTGCAGCTCGCGCTTACCAGTGCCATCGCAGACCATGGTTTCGATGATGCCGTTGCAACGGCCACGTGGCTTGCGGAAGACGGGGCTTCGGCCTGTTGCAGTTTTGCCAGCGGGCCTTATTTCTCTGATCGCTATTTCGGCGCTGGCCTGACGGCGGCCACCCGGGCAAATGACAGTTCGTCAGCGCAGATCATTGAATATGCGCTATACGAACTGCGCCGCCGCAACGCGTTTCAGGAAATCTATCTGCGCCATTTCCCGATAGGACCGTTCTGAAATTGAGTGCCGAAAGCGGTTAGGATCGGAACGGGAGTGACAGGCTCCACGGCAGTCGCGACGGCCGGCGGTCCTGATATTCTTTAAGCCCGATCTGAATGCCGTCATGACCGCGCTTGGGTTCCTGCGTGTAGGTCGAAAACAGTCGGTCCCAGATAGCGAGGTTGAAGCCGTAATTGGAGTCCGTCTCGCGCCATTCCGCCGAATGGTGGATGCGGTGCATATCGGGTGTCACCACCAGCCAGCGCAGAACGCGATCCACGCCCAGTGGCAGTTTGATGTTTGAATGGTTGAACATGGCCATGCCGTTGAGCACGATCTCAAATATGATCACCGCCACCGCGGGGGCGCCCAGCGCGATGATGATGGCCACTTTGAAAAGCATGGACAGCATGATTTCGATAGGATGGAACCGAAGCGCTGTGGTGACATCAATATTGGTGTCGGCATGGTGCATGCGATGGATGCGCCAGAAAATCGGCACCTTGTGGCTTGCCACATGGCTGGCCCAAACTGCAAAATCGAGCAGCACGAATACGATCAGGCCTTCCAGCCATATCGGCCAAGCCAGCATGTTGAACAGCCCGTACCCATTGCCCGCTGCCCACACCGCAATGCCCACCGCAGCGGTTTTGAACGCCAGCCGCAACACCAAGATATCGATAACGAAAATAGACCAATTGGTGAACCATCGTGCGCCCTTGGCCTCGGTGTGCTCGGAGCGCGGGGCGAACAATTCCGTAAGCGCCAAAATTGCGAACAGGCCAATAAAGACGAACGAACGAATGATCGGTTCATATGCGGCGATGAAGTCTGACATATCGGCTACCCACTGTGTGTTAGCCACATATATACAGTCACCAGCCGCACATTTGCAGCACACATGATGACACAGAGCTGTGAAGCGCGGCTTGACCATTTGTGTGCTGCCTCCTACCGCTCGGCGATCTAACAAAGGACAAGACCATGCCGTTGCCCGCCATCGACGTAACCCCCGACATGCTTGCCGAGGCCAGGACCTCCAAGGCCTGGCCGTTCGAGGAAGCGCGCAAGCTGGTGAAGCGGTTTGACCAATCGGGCTACCCGGACGTTGCGGTGTTTGAAACCGGCTATGGGCCCTCCGGCCTGCCCCACATCGGCACCTTTGGCGAAGTGGCGCGCACGAGCATGGTGCGCCACGCCTTCCGCATCCTCACCGAAGACAAAGTGCCGACCAAAATCATCTGCTTTTCCGATGACCTCGATGGCATGCGCAAGATTCCCGGCAACGTCCCCAATGGCGAGATGCTGGCGGACCATATCGACATTCCGCTAAGCCGCGTGCCCAACCCGTTTGACAGCGACGCCCCAAGCTTTGCCGCCCATAACAACGCGAAGCTTAAGGAGTTTCTCGACGGGTTTGGGTTCGACTACGAATTTGCGTCCTCCACCGATTATTATGAAAGCGGCCGCTTTGATGATGCGCTGCGTATGGCGGCGGCGAAGTACCAAGACATCATGGATGTGATGCTGCCAACCCTTGGCGAAGAACGCCAAGCCACCTATTCACCATTCCTGCCCATTTCACCGGAAACCGGCAAAGTGCTTTACGTGCCCATGAAGCACGTCGATGCCGAAGCGGGCACGGTGACGTTCGACGACAGCTCAAATGGCGATAAAGAAACCACCGTCCCCGTCACCGGCGGCGCAGTTAAGCTGCAATGGAAGCCCGATTTTGGCATGCGGTTTGCTGCCCTTGATGTGCATTACGAAATGTTCGGCAAAGACCATCAGGCCAACTCCATCATCTATGACAAGATCTGCCGCATCCTGGGTGCCCGCCCGCCCGAGCATTATGTTTATGAGCTGTTCCTCGATCAGGCCGGAGAAAAGATCTCCAAAACGAAAGGCAATGGCATCTCCATCGATGAATGGCTGACATACGCTTCGCCCGAGAGCCTGGCTTACTTCATGTATATGAAACCGCGGACGGCCAAGCGTCTGCACTTTGATGTCATCCCCAAGGCGGTGGACGAATATTACACCCATGCGGGCAAGTTCGCCGGACAGGATGTGAAGACGCAATTGTCCAATCCGGCCTTCCACATTCATGCCGGTAAGCCGGAGCATGGCGACACGGCCATCCCGTTTTCCATGCTGCTGAACCTTGTCAGCGCATCGGGGGCCCAGGACGCGGAAACGCTGTGGGGCTTTATCGGCAAATATGCACCTGATGCCACGCCGGAGAACAATCCACAGCTCGACGGTCTGATCGGCTACGCTCTGCGCTATGGCCGGGACTTTGTGATACCCAACAAAACATTCCGCGCGCCCAGCGATTTGGAACGGGCCGCACTCGAGGACCTGTCCACGCGGCTTGGCGGCTTGGCCGATAGTTCCGCCGCCCCCGATGGTGAAACACTCCAGACCGAAGTGTTCACCGTGGGCAAGGAGCATGCATTCGACAATATTCGAGACTGGTTTTCCGCCCTCTATCAGGTTCTTCTGGGGGAGGATCAGGGACCACGCTTCGGCTCATTCATCGCACTTTATGGCATTGCCGAGACCAAAGCGCTGATCGACAGCGCGTTGGCTGGTGAGCTGATCGAGAATGCTGCTCGGAACACCCAACCGCAAGAGGCGGGCGAAACATCCGGCGACGCATCTGCGGCGTGACCAACATCTCTACCGAGGCGCGGGCCACCGAGGCGGCTAGAACAGATTGGACGGCGCTTGCGGTGATGGTGGGCACGCCGCTGGCGTTCGCCTCCAACGCCGCATTTGGTCGGGTGGCCGTGGAAAGCGTGAACCCGTTCACCCTCGCCTTCCTGCGGTGGTTGCCGGTGACGCTTATTTTGCTGCCCTTCGCTTGGCACGCGCTGGCGACCCACCGTGAAGCGCTCCGAGAGCACTGGCGGCTGACGCTGTTTATGGGTTTTCTGGGCCAATTCATTTGCGGCGGTATATTCTATCTGGCCCTCACCATGACCACCGCCGCCAACGGCATTCTCATCTATTCGTCCGTACCCGCCATGATCGTATTGATAGAGCGAATCTTTTTGGGCCGGGCGCTTGTGCACCGCCAATTGGTCGGCATCGCCATGGCGAGCGTGGGCATCGTTTACATCATGACCCGAGGGTCATGGCACGAGCTGGTGGCCTTCCGGTTCAACCTCGGAGACGCGATCGTCCTTGGCACATCGCTGAGCTGGGCAGTCTATTCCATATTGCTGCGACGGCCGGTGTTTGCGGCCCTGCCAAATGTCGGGGTGCTGGCCCTTTTTGCCATGTGTGGGGCAGCGCTTTTGTTGCCCGCCGCTGCCGTTGAGATCGCAGCAACGGGCAAGTTTCCCGTGCAACTGGACCAATGGCGCTCAATCGCCGCCATTGTCCTCATTTCGTCCATCACGGCGTTTTTGGGCTATCAATTTGGCGTGCGGAGGCTCGGGGCGGCAGTCGCCAGCGCTTTCATGTATCTTTTGCCGGTCTACGGCATATTTCTGGCATGGTTTCTGGTGGGCGAGCGCATCTATGCGTTTCACTATATCGGTACGGCCCTGGTGCTCGCGGGCGTGGTGCTGGCCAGCATGAAAGCCAAGAAGCCTGCATAAAACACCCTATTGGCGCACCCATAATATGCGATGCATCCAATCCACTTGTGTCAGCTTGAACTGGCGATTCTCATAATCAGGATTGAGGCTTTCGAGCTCGATGAAACGGTCGGTCTTGCGGGCGAGCACCTTTGCCATGACCTCGCCATCCAGCGTGCGCACCACAACACGGTCGCCACGCCGCACTTCGGCGGTGGCTGAAACGACCAGCACATCGCCATGACGGTAAAGCGGCAGCATTGAATTGCCGGACACTTCCAACGCGTAAGACCCATCGTCGCCGGAGCCGGGAAGGTTTACCTCGTCCCAGCCATGGCCGGTGGGAAAGCCGGCGGACGTGAAAAAGCCCCCGGTGCCCGCTTCGGCAAAACCGATCAATGGCACGGCGCGTGGCGTGGGCAACAAGCCGGTGGGCATTTGAGATGGCGCGGCCACTGCAAGATCGTCGGACAGATTGCCCTTGGGCGTTTCGGGAAGCACACTGAAATCGGTGCGCAATTGTATGGGGGCAGCTTCCGCCGTCCGACCAAGGATCAAATCCATGAATTCATCCACAGAACTGCCCGTGGCATCTATGATCTTGGCAATGGACTCGGTGGACGGCCACCGCTCGCGGCCATTGGCGGCCAATCGCTTGGACTTGTTGAAAATGGTCGGATCCAACCCGGCACGCCTGGCAAGGCCCGATGGCGAAAGCTTGTAGCGCTCGGCCAGACCGTCAATGGCTTTCCAAACAGCCTCATGGGACAATTGATGCATCACGTTTGCACCTGTGATTGAGGAATATAATCCTTTAGGACTTTATCCCTAGCCCAAAGGTAAGGCCTGTTGCAAGCTCCCTACGCTATTTTACGCCTTCTAAACGCGCCCCCAAGCCCCATTTCATCCCCATGAACGAAACGGTCCGTATCGAAACCCTCAGCACCGTGGAGGCCCAGGCGCAACTGCCCGAGGCCTTTGCCAGCTGGTTTGCCCAGCGGGGCTGGGCACCTCGGCCCCACCAGCTGAAATTGCTGGGTGCCGCGCAGGCGGGGGAAAGCGTTTTGCTTATAGCGCCCACCGGGGCCGGCAAAACGCTAGCGGGCTTTCTGCCCTCCCTCACGGATCTGGCCAACCGCACCAAGCGCAAGCCCGGCGAAGCCCGCAAGGCGGGGGGCTTGGGCATCCACACGCTTTACATCTCGCCCATCAAAGCGCTGGCGGTGGATATAGAGCGCAATTTGAGGGCTCCCATAGAGCAAATGGGCCTGAATGTAGCTTTGGAAACGCGAACCGGCGACACGCCGGTGCACAAACGCCAGCGCCAGAAGCTCAGGCCCCCGGACATATTGATGACGACCCCGGAGCAAGTGGCGCTGCTCATCGCCGCCAAGGACGCCGACCGGTTCTTTGAAGATCTGCGTTACGTCATTTTCGACGAATTGCACTCGCTGGTGACCTCCAAGCGCGGGCATCTGCTATCGCTTGGCCTGGCCCGTCTGCGCCAGCTCGCGCCGGGCCTGCAAACGATTGGCCTGAGCGCCACGGTTGCGCAACCCGACGAGTTGCGGCGCTGGCTGGTCCCCCAAAACCAGACCAATGAAGATGGGGAAGTCGAAGATGAAGAGCCAAAAGCCCAATTGGTGACGGTGACCGGGGGGGCCAAACCAGAGATCGAAATTCTTGATTCCGACGAGCACGTACCGTGGTCGGGCCATATGAGCAAATATGCCGTGCCGGACATTTTGGAGGCTGTGAAGAAGCACCGCACCACCATCATTTTCGTCAATACGCGTAGCCAGGCCGAGCTTCTGTTCCAGGAGTTTTGGCATCACAATGATGACAATCTGCCCATCGCCCTGCACCACGGTTCGCTGGACGCCACCCAGCGCCGCAAGGTGGAGGCCGCCATGGACCGCAATGAGTTGCGGGCCGTCATTGCCACCTCCACGCTTGACCTGGGTTTGGACTGGGGAGATGTGGACCTTGTGGTGCATATGGGGGCGCCCAAGGGGGCAAGCCGCCTTGCCCAGCGTATCGGTCGGTCCAACCACCGCATGGATGAACCTTCGGAAGCTATTCTTGTGCCTTCCAACAGGTTCGAAGTCCTGGAGTGCCGCGCGGCGCTGGAAGCCAATTATCTGGGGGCGCAGGACACGCCACCGCTGAGGGCAGGCGCGCTGGATGTGCTGGCCCAGCACATCATGGGCATGGCAGTGGCCAAGCCATTTCAGGCGGATGATCTGTACCGAGAAGTGATCTCCGCTCTTCCCTATGCGGACGTCCCCCGGGCCACATTTGATCAGGCCGTACAATTCGTCGCCACGGGTGGCTACGCCCTGCGCACCTATGAGCGCTTTGCGAAAATCAAGCAGACCGAGGATGGCTCATGGCGGGTCACCCACCCGCGATTTGCCCAAGCCTACCGGCTGAATGTCGGCACAATTACCGCCGCAACGGAGCTAAGAATCCGCTACGGCAAAGCGGGCAAGGGCAGCAACCAGCGCGGTGGCGCCATTCTGGGCAAGATTGAGGAATTGTTCCTCGAAACCCTGACACAGGGCGACACTTTTTTGTTCGCGGGCAAAGTGCTTCGGTTCGAAGGTATCAGAGACAATGAGTGCATCGTCTCCAACGCGCCGGGAGCCGAGGCGAAGATTCCCTATTATGCGGGGGGCAAATTTCCGCTTTCCAGTTTTCTCGCCGACACGGTGCGCAAAATCATGTCCGATCCGAGCCGCTGGCCCGACCTTCCGGATCAAGTGGCGGATTGGCTGCGCATACAGAACGAAGTCTCGGTCATGCCCGGTCCGGAGGAATTGCTGGTGGAGACATTTCCCAAGGGCAATCGCAACTACATCGTCATGTATCCGTTTGAAGGAAAATTGGCTCACCAGACCATGGGAATGCTTATGACCCGCCGCATGGAACGGGCAGACTGGCAACCCCTTGGGTTTGTTGCCTCCGATTATGCGCTCTCCATCTGGGGGCTGGAGGATTACGGCCAGCTATTGCAGGAGCCCGGTGCTCTGGATGCGTTCTTCTCTGAAGAGATGATGGGGGACGATCTGGAGGAATGGCTTGATGAGAGTTTCATGCTCAAGCGCACCTTCCGTTATTGCGCCATGATTTCCGGTCTTATCGAACAGCGCCAAATCGGGGCTGAGAAGACGGGGCGGCAGGTCACCATGTCCACCGACCTGATTTTCGATGTCTTGCGCAGCCACGAACCGGACCATCTTTTGATGAAGGCCACACGGGCCGATGCGACATCGGGGCTGCTCGATATTCACCGATTGGGCGATTTGCTCTCGCGTACCAAGGGTCGAATCATTCACAAGGCGTTGGACAGAATATCGCCGCTGGCGGTGCCGGTCATGCTGGAAGCGGGCAAAGAACCCGTTTTGGGCAGTGCTGGTGAAGGCCTGTTGGCTGAAGCTGCCAGGTTTGCCCAAGCGCAGGACGATATTCTTCACGAAGCATTTGGCGAGCACATTCCGTGATAAATGGGGATGGCGCGGCGCACGGGTGCGATGACAAATGCGATGACAAATGCGATGACGGGGGCGGTGGTCTTTTGGTACAGATGGCGCGCATTGAGCGGCAAGAGCAAGCTGGCCTGAGCGCCGCAAACCTTTGCGTGGCCGGCGTCGAGCTGGTGGCCGATCATTCCGGCGTGTTGTTTTGGCCGGCAACGTCAACCCTGATCGTTGCTGACATGCATTTTGAAAAAGGCTCGTCTTTCGCCCGCCGGGGCATGATGGTGCCGCCCTATGACACCGGTATAACCCTTTCGCGCCTGTCCGACGCGCTGATGCGCTACGCTCCGACACGCGTCATTTCGCTGGGCGACGCCTTCCACGATGTTGGCGGGCCTGCCCGCATGCCTGTCGAATGGCGCGGGGCGCTGCTAGCGCTCATGGCCAACCGCGACTGGTTGTGGGTGACCGGCAATCACGACCCCGAACCACCGGAAGGCTTGCCGGGGCGCACGGTCGAGGAATGGCACGAAGCGGGGCTGGTGTTCCGCCACGAGCCACACGAAGGGCCAGCAAAGGGAGAGATTGCGGGCCATCTCCACCCGGCCGGCAAGATCGTCCGCCGCAGTAGGTCTGTCCGCCGGCCTTGCTTCATCACCGATGGCAACCGCCTTATCCTGCCCGCCTTCGGTGCCTTCACCGGGGGCCTGAACGTGTGCTCCAAACCGTTTGACGGGCTGTTCGACACGGCCAAATGGAATGCTGTTCTTGTCAGCCAGGGACGGGTGTTCGCAATTCCAGGCCAGGAATTGTGCATATGATCAAACCAATGCCTGCCCTGCCACAATATGACGATCTGCTCTGGCCAACCCTGGAAGCGGTGACAATCGATCCTGAAACTCTGCGTTCGATTTAATCATCCACGTGACGCGGCCCACTGCTAAACCACGCCTGCCAGAGCTTCGTTTTTTCGTTGTCGCGGGCGTTGTATGTCGCTAACGCGGAATTGGCATCCGTTGAACCGTACTTTTCTTGGCTCTCGGCATCTTCGGCCAGCTGGGTCAGGCGCATGGTGTACCACGCCGTAACCGCGCCTTCCTGTGGGTCGGCGAAACGCGGGAATGTTGGCTCCGTGTTTTGGCCCGATTGCCAATGGTCTGGCAGGCTGGGGTCGAGCACCATCGGCCGGGCCAGCCCAACCATATCCACGGCACCGCTGGCTACAGCATCGCGGGCCATGGCGAAGGTTTTGAACCCACCGGTGGACATCAGTGGTTTGGAGGAAACCGTGCGGGCGCGCCGGGTAAAGTCCAGAAAATAGGGGCCTGATGACGCCGCATCAGAGGCCGACTTCGCGCCGGGAAAGTAGGTGTCGCCACTAATGTCGATGAGATCGAGGTCGGTGGCGTCCAACGCTTTGACCACTTCCAATGCCTCATCCTCCACAAAGCCACCTTCCAGCTGATCGGTGGCGTTAAGTTTGAGGCCCATGGGAAAGCTCTCCCCCACCGCAGCGCGCACTGCATCAATGGTCTCGAGCACCAACCGCATACGATTTTTCACATCACCACCATAAGCGTCTGCGCGCTGGTTGAAGAGCGGTGACAGAAACTGGCTCAGCAAAAAACCGTGGGCGGCGTGCACCTCAACACCCGTAAAGCCGACCCGTTTGGCAAAGGCGGCGGTGCGGGCGATCTGATCGGGTATGGCCTGCACTTCCGCAAGGCTCATGGCGACGATCTGCTGGCCGGGCAGCTCCAAAGCGCTCGGTCCCCTGGGAGGATCGGGCGCCGCCAGGGGCGGATGGGCCATGGCACCGGCGTGACCCAATTGTGCCCACAGGTGCGTGTGGTTTGCCGATCCACGTGTCGTGAGCGCTCGCAATTGGGCGTCGTCAGATTTCGGCCCCAACACCAGATTGCCGGGCTTCTCCGCCGCATTGGGATTGCCCTGTACTTCGCCAACAATCGATAGGGCAGCACCGCCTTGTGCCCAGCGTTCATACAAACGGATTTGCGCATCGGTGGGGTTGCCGCGCCCGTCGCCCAACGAGTCTGACATAGCCGATTTAGCCATGCGATTTTTCAACTGAACACCACAGGGCAGTTGAACGGGCTGGAAGAGATCAATCATCACTGAACTCTAACCAGGTGCCGAAAAGAGTCGACCGGTCACACGGCCGCCAGCGCCTTCTCCACATCGGCAGCAAGATCACGAATGTCTTCCAAGCCCAAGCTCAGGCGCACGGTGCCTTCAGTGATGGAAAGCTCGGCCCGATCCTCATCGCTCAAATTCTTGTGTGTGGTGGTCGCCGGGTGGGTGACGAGGCTTTTGGCATCTCCCAGATTGTTCGATATTTTGATGACGTCCAACGCGTTTTCAAAGGCGTAGGCCGCTTTACGCCCACCATTGAGTTCAAACGCCACCAGCGTCGAGCCGCCGCCCATTTGCCGCTTGGCTACGTCATATTGCGGATGGTCAGTGCGGCCCGGATAGATGACCCTGCTAACGGCGCTATGGTCCGCCAGAAGATCGGCGATCGCTGCAGCACTGTCGGTCTGGCGCTGTACGCGCAACTCGAGGGTTTCAAGCCCTTTAAGCAGTACCCAAGCGTTGAAAGGGCTGATACCCGGCCCGGTATGGCGGAAGTGATCGTGTAGATACTCGTCGATCCATTCCTTGTCGCTCAAGACCACACCGCCCAAACATCGGCCCTGGCCATCAATGTGTTTTGTCGCTGAATAGACCACCACATGGGCACCAAGCTCCAGCGGCTTCTGCCAAATGGGTGTGGCAAACACATTGTCAACCACCACTTTGATGCCGCGCATATTGGCAAGGTTTGCTACCCCACGAATGTCCACCAGTTCCAGCGTTGGATTGGTGGGACTTTCGAGGAAATAGACCTTTGTGTTGTCCTGGGTTGCGGCGTCCCATGCCTTGAGATCACGGCCATCCACCAGCGTGCAGGCCACGCCCATTTTAGGCAGCAGGGTTTCGCACACCCACCTGCAGGACCCAAACAAGGCGCGGGCAGCAACGATGTGGTCGCCTGCGGACAGCTGACACATTAGGCTGGCCGTGACTGCCGCCATGCCGGACGTAAACGCCCTGGCCTCCAGATTGGCGTCTTCGGCACTCTCCAGCGCACACATACGCTTTTCGAACATGTCCACGGTCGGGTTGGCGTAGCGCGAATAGATGAAGCCCGGGTCTTCGCCCTTGAAGCGCGCTTCCGCAGCTTCCGCGCTCTCATAAACAAAGCCTTGGGTCAGGTGCAGGGCTTCGGATGTCTCGCCCCACTGGCTGCGCGTGGTGCCTGCATGCACCATCTCGGTGGCAAGATAGCGAGATGTTTTTTGGTCGGTCATGACCTGCTCCGTACTCGGCCCGCTAACTGGAGAGCGGGCATAAAAAAGACCGGTCGCTCATTCCAATTGGAAACGAGGCTGACCGGTCGCAAACCGCAGGACCCCTTAGCGACTTGTTTAACGTGGCTGCAAGCTGATCGGCAAATGACCACGGGATAAGCCTGCTGTGCCATGGCGTGGCGCTTTCGTCAAACTGCGTTGGGCATTAAGTGATGGCCATGACAGGTTGGGACCAGATTGACGGCATTCTTGCCAGCCAGCAAATCGAAGGCTTGGTGGCCGACGGTCATTTGAAGCTGGCCGCCCCCGCCGCTGAAGGACAGGTGCAGCCCGCAAGTCTGGATCTGCGGCTTGGCGAACGTGCCTACCGGGTGCGTGCAAGCTTTCTACCCGGCCCCGCTGTGCCGGTGGCGGACAAGCTGGCGCGGTTCAAGCTGCACGAGTTCGACCTTACCGACGGCGCGGTGTTTGAAACTGGCTGTGTGTACATCGTGCCTTTGCTCGAAAGCCTTGATCTGCCGAGTTCAATTGCTGCTTCCGCCAATCCGAAAAGCTCCACCGGGCGCCTCGATATTTTCACTCGGGTGATAACCGATGGCGGGCAGGAGTTCGACCAAATTCCGGCGGGTTATTCCGGCCCGCTATATTTGGAAGTCTCACCGCGTACATTTCCGATTGTGGCCCGTACCGGATCGCGGTTGAGCCAGATCCGTTTTCGCGGTGGCAACCCACGGCTCACCGCCGCCGAGCTGGACGTTCTGCATGCGGCTGAAACGCTTGCCACCGGAGGTCGTCCGAGCATTGCCCACGGCGCAGTGTCGGTTTCCATAGATTTGGAAGGCAATGCGGACAGCCTGGTGGGCTATCGCGGGAAACGCCACACTGCGGTGGTGGACGTTGATAAGCCAGGTGTCCACAGCGTGCTGGACTATTGGGAGCCGATCTACCGCCGGGGAGCGCCGGAGCTGGTGTTGGACCCGGACCAATTTTACATCCTTGTGTCTGCGGAGGCGGTGCACGTGCCCCCCATGCATGCCGCTGAGATGGTCCCCTTTGACCCGCTGGTCGGCGAGTTTCGGGTACATTATGCGGGCTTTTTCGACCCCGGGTTCGGCCATGACGCGGCAGGCGGCACAGGCAGTCGCGCGGTGCTGGAAGTGCGGAGCCATGAGGTGCCCTTCATCCTCGAACACGGCCAATTGGTGGGTAGCCTCGTTTATGAGCGCATGGCCGAGCGCCCGGCGGCGCTCTACGGGTCAGACCTGAAAAGCAATTATCAGGCGCAGGGCCTGAAGCTATCAAAACATTTTATCGATGGCTGACACCCCCAAAGTGGCGGGCGTTTTGCTGGCTGCGGGCACGGCGTCGCGCATGGGTGGTGCCAGCAAAGTTTTAGCTTCCTTTGACGGCGAACCGCTGGTGCGGCGACAAGCGATACGGCTTCTGGCAAGCAAGTGCGACGAAGTTTTGGTGGTGACCGGACATGATGGTGCCCGCGTCGCTCAGGCGGTGACTGATCTGCCAGTGCGCTTGGTGCACAACACCATCTACGCAAACGGCATGGGCACCAGCATAGCCGCAGCCGCAGCCACGCTGGACGACACGGCTATGCTGCTGACCTTTGCGGACATGCCGGCGCTGGGCGCCGCGCATTTCGACACGGTGATCGACAGCTGGACCGGCATCGGCATCGTGCGCGGTGCGGATGGGACAAAACCCGGTCACCCCATCCTATTTCCTTCCGAACACCTTTGCGTTTTGCGCGGCCTCAAGGGGGACGTAGGAGCCAAACAGCTTGTGGCGGACGCAACGCTCGTGGACATTGGCTGCGCCGCGACGCTGGATGTCGACACGCCCGATGCGGTGCGTCAGGCCGGCGGTGAACCCGGATGACGTTATATGGTGCCAAAGCGCACCATGTGACAGACCTATGGTCTCAAAACAAAATCAATTGATACCTTAACCGCTTATGGCATTTGACAGGTCGCATCGGCAGGCGCATGGCACTCAGATAGCCTGTTTGTCGCACGCACAGACTGCACCTCGCATTGCCCAAGCGCTCCACACATGGTTGCGAATGTCGCCAAGCGGGTTTGCTGCAGGGGACCGCTCGACCCGCAGGATGACCGGGGACAGGAACGCCGCTTCAGGCGTAAAAGTAAGGCCGCAGATGTACGTCTATCTGCCCATTGCGGAAATGTCGGTGAACATCGTCGTGCTGCTCGCCATGGGCGGAGCGGTGGGATTTTTGTCAGGCATGTTCGGCGTTGGCGGCGGCTTTCTGATGACACCGCTTTTGATCTTCTACAACATCCCCCCCGCTGTGGCCGTGGCCACGGAGGCTGCCCAGGTCGCAGCGTCCTCCTTCTCCGGCACACTGGCCAATTTGCGGCGGCAAACCGTAGATATAAAACTCGGGCTTGTGCTGCTGTGCGGGGGATTGGTGGGATCCACCATTGGCGTGCAATTGTTCAGGATCCTGCGCCAGTCCGGCCAGCTCGACCTTGTAATATCTATTTTGTACGTCGTGTTCCTGGGCGGCATTGGCAGCCTGATGCTGATCGAAAGCCTAAACGCCATCCGCCGCGTCAAGAAAACCGGTGGCGGCGGCGAAGCCCGCAAACCCGGCGACCACAACTGGATCCACGGCCTGCCGCTAAAGATGAAGTTCAAGCGCTCGCGGCTGTATCTGTCGGCCATTCCAGTGCTGGCGCTTGGTGCTCTGGTAGGTATTCTGGCATCCATCATGGGGGTCGGTGGCGGTTTCATCATGGTGCCGGCCATGATCTATCTGCTCAAAGTGCCCACCAATGTGGTGATCGGTACATCGCTGTTTCAGATCATGTTTGTGACGGCCTACACCACAGTCATTCAGGCCCATACGAACCAGACAGTAGATATCGTTTTAGGGCTGACGCTCATCATCGGCGGCGTGGTGGGTGCCCAGATCGGCGTACGTGTGGGGCAGAAATTGCGCGGCGAACAATTAAGGGCCCTGTTGGCCCTCATCGTGCTGGCGGTGTGTGCGCGCCTGTTGATCGGCCTCGTGCTGACGCCGGAGGAATTATACTCCATCCAAACATCTATCGGCGGAGGGCACTGATATGGCCCGCTTGCTGGCAATCAGCTTTGCATGGCTTTGCCTACTGCTTCCCATGGCGGTGGCGGAAGAATTGCACATCGGTCTTGGCCGCGAGAACATTTCCATAGGTTCAGACTTTAACGGCACCGACCTAACGATCTTTGGGTCGGTGGAAGACGGCCTCGCCAGATTTGGTGACACGCAACATTATGATGTTGTGGTTGAGCTGCTGGGCCCTAGCGAAATGTCGGAGGTGCGGCTGAAAGAACGGGTGCTGGGCATATGGGTCAACACGCAAGGCCGCCGCGTGCAGGCGGCACCCGGTTCCTATTCCGTTTCGACCACTCGGCCCCTCGATGACGTGGCAAATGATGTCACCTTTCGCGGCTTGGGCATTGGGCTGCCATCGGTGCCGATCGCGATCGAAAACAGTGATGAAGAGTTCCGCGCGGCGTTTAAACGCTTGAAGCTCGATAAGGGCTTGTACGTGCAGAATGTGGGTGCGATTGGTTTCCTCACGCCGGTGCTGTTCAAGGCGCGCGTGGAAATTCCGGCCAACGTGCCCATCGGCGACCACATTGTGCGGGGCTATCTGTTCAAGGATGGCGCGCTGCTGGACACCGCCACTACAGAGTTCTCGGTGAGCAAATCCGGCTTTGAAGCCTTCACTTACAATGCGGCCCAGAATTACGGGCTCTATTACGGCTTGGTTTGCGTGGCCCTTGCCATGTTTGCCGGCTGGCTTGCGAGCGTTATCTTCCGCAAGAAGTAAGCGGAGAAACACATGGCCGACCACGATCACGACACTCAAAATCAGATGCAGATTGCGGCATGGGTGCTGGCGGTCGGCGGTCTCATTCCGTTCTGGGCGCTGGCTCTGTTTCTGTTCGCTGCTGACAGTGGTGAGCTTTATGAGCGGCTGGCACTGGTGGGCTACGGCGCAACGATCCTGGCCTTTCTGGGCGGCATACGTTGGGGTGCAGCGATTACGCAAACAAATGGTTCGGGCACAAGTGGTTCAGGCACAGGCGGCCGGGTGGTTTTGGCCCTGTCCGTATTGCCTTCGCTGGCCGGCTGGCTTGCTCTTCTTATGCCAGCCCTCACCGCGCTTCTGGTGCTGATTGCGTGCTTCATCGCACAATGGGTCTGGGATTTTTTGAGCGTGCGGTCCGGTTCATTGCCGGCATGGTTCGGCACGCTGCGTGCTGTCATAACGGCGGGTGCTGTCGTGGCGCTGGGCATTGGCGCCCTCGGAGTCAGCTAGGCATACATCGACTAGGAAAAGTCGCCCCGGGCCAGCATGATGCGGGAAAACGCAGTGTAGAAAACCACCGCCGCAAAAACCCACGCGATGGACGGGAACCATGCTGGAAACACACACCAGGCGCAGAATACCGCAATTGTTTCCGTCGCTTCGGCTAGCCCGGTGGTGTAGAAAAGGGACTTCTTACCCCGTGGGCTTTCTGTGAATTTGCGCTTCTCGGCCATGATGGCATAGGCGAGGAAACTTGCGCCATTGACGTAGAAACTGAGCAGCAAAACAGCTCCCGCGACGCCATTTGTCGACGGTTCTGCGATGATAAAGGCCAGCGGAATGAGGCCGTAAAACGCAAAATCGAGCGTGATATCGAGGAAACCACCAAAGTCCGACGTGGTTGCGCCAGCCCGGGCCACCGCCCCATCCAGCCCATCAGCGATGCGAGACACCAAAATGAGCGCCAGTGCCAGCCAGAATTGGCCGTAGACAATTGCCGTCGCCGCACAGCACCCCAGCACGAACCCTGCAAGTGTGACGCCATTGGCGGTGACACCCGCACTTGCCAGGCGTTGGGCTGCGCGCTCAACCGGTGGATCGATATATTGGCGGGCCCATCCGTCGAGCATTGTTGGTCTCCGTTTCCACCAAGTCACCAATGTGTTGACCTAACAAGGTTGGCGCGGTGGGTACAGGTCGCTATATCTGGCCGCAACAAAACCAGCCAGACAAGCTTTTGCGAACAGCCATGTACCAGCAAACCACCCAATCTATCCGCGTGTCGGTACGCCCCTATTTTCTGGAAGATGAAAGCGACCCGGCGGCCAATCATTATTTCTGGGCCTACAATGTGGTGGTGGAAAATGAAGGCCCCCTGACCGTGCAACTGATGAGCAGATATTGGAACATTACAGACTCCAACGGACAGGTTGAGGAAGTGGCTGGCGCGGGCGTGGTGGGGGAGCAGCCTGTGCTAGAGCCCGGCGGCACGTTCGAATACACATCGGGCTGCCCGCTGGGTGCACCGTCGGGCGTGATGCATGGCCGGTACCGTATGCGGGCCGAAGACGGGCAGGAGTTTGAGGTTGAAATACCAGCCTTCTCGCTGGATCTACCGGACAGCCGCCCGGTCTTGAATTGAACCCTGGCTCCAAACCGACAGCCGCCACGGCCAACGCATGACCCTTGATCTGCGGCCCATTTTGGCGGTCTTGGGGGTCCTGCTATCTACGCTGGGTGTGGCCATGCTGGTGCCCGCCACCATCGACCTGGCGGAGGCCAACCCGGACTGGCAAATTTTCGCCACCACTTTCGCAGTTACCACCGGCACCGGGGGCGTGCTGTTTCTAGCCAATCGCGGTATGCGCGGTGCGCTAAGCACACGGCAAGCTCTGGTGATGACCGCCACAGCGTGGACGACATTGGCTGCTTTCGGTGCCCTCCCATATCAATTGTCCGGCGTGGTGCCCGGCTACACGGACGCGTTTTTTGAGAGCATGTCCGCGCTCTCCACCACGGGCGCCACCGTGATCGTTGGGCTGGAACAAGCGCCCCCTGGCATCCTCATATGGCGAGCCATCCAACAGTGGCTTGGCGGGCTTGGCATCATCGTCATGGCTGTGGCCGTGCTACCCATGCTGCAGATCGGCGGCATGCAATTGTTTAAGGCCGAGGCCTTTAACACGGCCGAGAAAATCCTGCCCAGGGCAACGCAGATTTCCGGTTCGCTGACAGGTGTTTTTGTTGGCTTCACCATTATTTGCGCGTTCGCTTATTTGCTGGCGGGCATGACGCCGCTGGACGCCTTCGCCCATGCCATGACCACGGTGGCCACCGGCGGTCATTCCACCCACGATGCCTCAATCGCCTGGTTCGACAGCATGGAGATCGAGATAATTGCGACGGTGTTCATGCTGGCGGGCGCCATACCTTTCATTCTGTACGTGCAGAGCCTGCAGGGCAGTTTGCGCGGGCTGTTAAAGGATCAGCAAGTCCGGCTTTTTTTGGTGCTAATCACCATTTTCTCGGTGGTCGCCTACGCCATGGCACTGGCCGCAGCAGAGCCGGAAGGCGGTCGCACATTTGTGACTGCGGCCTTCAACGTGACCTCCATTATGACGGGTACAGGCTATGCCTCCACCGATTATGGTGCCTGGGGATCGGCGTCGGTGGCATTCTTTTTCATCATCATGTTCATCGGCGGCTGCGCGGGTTCCACATCCTGCGGCATCAAGATTTTCCGCTTTCAGGTCCTGTACCAGATCATCCGCCAGCATCTGCATGGGATGATTTATCCCCACGGCATTTACGTGAAGCGCTTCAATGGACGGCCCATCAATGATGATGCCGCGACGGCTGTGCTGTCATTTTTCTTCCTGTATTTTCTCAGCTTCATGGTGCTGGCCACGGCGCTCAATTTCACCGGACTCGACCTTGTAACTGCCTATTCCGGCGCGGGATCTGCTATTTCGAATGTCGGACCGGGGCTGGGGGACATTATTGGCCCCACCGGCACTTACGAGCCGCTCAATGCCACCGCCAAATGGTTGCTGGCCATCGGCATGCTGATCGGACGGCTGGAGCTGTTCACAATATTGGTGCTGTTCATCCCCCGCTTCTGGCGGATGTAGCTGCTACTCGGCGGGCTCCGGCGTAAGCCGGTTGCCGCCCCGACTGCCACCTTGACTGCCACCCCGACTGCCAAAAGTGAAGCGGAATAGGCGTTGAATGTCGTCTCCAATGCCCACCAGACTGGGCACGAGGAAGAGCACCAACACGGTCGCGATGGCCAGGCCAAACACCATGGTGATGGCCATGGGCAGCAGAAATTGCGCCTGTAGACTTTTCTCATACAAAAGCGGCAAGAGCCCACCGATGGTCGTCAGCGAGGTCAGTAGCACAGCCCGCAACCTGTCCTGGCTCGCGCCGATGGCGGCTTCTGCCACGCTGTCCCCCTCTTGTATTCGCTCGTCCAGTCGAGACACCAGTATGATGGAATCATTAACTAGAATTCCGGACAGGCCCAACAGCCCGATGAGGGACAATATGGTGAGGTTCTGGTCCATCAGATAGTGGCCCACTACGGCACCCACGATGCCGAAGGGGATGATGAGCATGACCGCAAATGGGCGGAAATAGCTGGAGAAGACCCAGGCCAGAATGATGTATATCACGGCCAGCGCCACCAGTGTGCCGGTGCCCAAATCAGCGAAAGCGGCGCTGCGCTCTTCCGCCCGTCCGCTAAAACGATAGTCCACGCCATTGGCGGCCACGATTTCGTTGAGTCCCCCCGCCAACAACGCTTCCTGCGCTTGGGTCAAGGTCATCACATCATTGTCGAGGCTAGCCCGCACATTGGCCACGGTGCGCCCATCCAAGCGCTCGACGGCGGCAAAACCCTGTCGCTCGCGGGTTTCAACAACATCAAGCAACGGCACGAACTCACCGGCAGGGGTGCGCAGCTCAAAGGTTTGCAGATTGGCTGATCCCCGATTGCGCGTCTCGGCGATCACGCGGATCGAAACCTCGCTGTCGCCACGGGCAAAGCGGCGCGGCACCGTGCCTTCATAGGTGTTGCGCAATTGTCGTCCCACATCGGCTATCGAAAAACCAAGGGCCTCTCCCCGAGGCGTCAACTCCATCACCAGTTCCGGATTGCCGAATGGCAAGCTGTCCCGCACACCAGATACGCCATCAAGGCTTTCCACAAGCTCGAGCACCTGCTCTGCGGTGTTTTTCAGCGCGCTTACATCCTGGCCTTGCAACTCGATATCAATATCGCTGCCCGGTGGCCCGCCGCGGGGAGCGCGAACGGACAGGCGGCGCACCCCTTCAGGGCTGGGCAAGCCATCGCGCCACGCGCGGACAATATCACTGGTGCGCACCGAACGCTCTTCCGACGATGACAATTGCACCGAGATATTTGCCACATTGTCCCCGGCGCGGCGGCCATCTGTACCCAGGGACGTGAAGCTCGATTTCACCAGCGTCTCGCCTTCCGGTTGAATGTCCGCGATGGCGGCGTCGAGGCTGTCCAGCACTGCAAACAGCGCTTCCACCTGTTTGTCCTCCGGCGTGCCGGCGTAAAACACTATGCGACCGCTTAAATTCTCGGCTTCGGGTGATGGGAAGAAGACAAACCCCACATGCTCGCCGCGAACGAGACCCACCACGCCAACCAGCACCGCCGCAATGCACAGTGACACCGTGACATAGCGAAAAGAGTAACTGAGCTTCACAAGCGCCCGGAACGGCCCGTCGCGCACCCGATCAAAACCCCTGTCAAAGATTCGGCGGAGGCCACGGGCCTCGCCAAAGGCCTGGTTTGTTTCAGACTGGCCTGATACAGAAGTTGACTGACGGCTGACGAACATCACACGGAAAACCATCCGTATCGTGGCGATAATAGCTTCCAACACCGTGCCGAGCACAAAGCCGAAGGCGGCCACCGAGAGCGCGAGCACACCGGCGCCCAAGCGCTCATCAATGCCACTGGCAGCTGCTTCCCAGCCGGAAACAAGATCAAGCACCTGCTGCAATTGCGGGGGCACCGGGAACCCGCTTTCGCGGGTAAGAAGCGAGAGCAATAAGACGGCAATTGCCAGCGCAAAGATGAACTGGCGCAAAAAGCTCCATCGCCTTGGGGGCTTTGCTTCCAATCCGTGGGCCAAATGGCCCGGCAACACGAGAAAACACTCCACGAGACTGGCGACGATCACCGCCATAACGACCAGCGGCAGCACACCCATGATCTGACCCACCGTGTCGCCGATCAATAGAATAGGTGCAAAGGCGGCCAATGTGGTCAGCATGGCTGCGATCACCGGCGTGATCATGCGCCCGGCACCATTTATGGCAGCCTCCGTCGGGCTGTCCCCCATGGCAAAGCGCGTGGCCGTGTGTTCGCCCACCACGATGGCATCATCGACAATGATGCCCAGGGTCATGATGAGGGCGAACAGCGAAATCATGTTTATGGTCTGGCCAGTGACATACATCAGGCCCAAGGTCGCCATCATGGCCACTGGAATGCCCGCCGCCACCCAAAAGGCGATGCGAGCATTGAGGAAAATGAACAACACACCCACGACGATGGCGAGGCCCATCAAGCCGTTCTCTACGAGCAACCAGATGCGCTCAGAAAGGCTGTCGGCGCTGACCTCATATTTCACAACCTGCAAACCGGCGGGCAAATTGCCTTCGATCTCATTCAGGTAGGTCGTCAGAATACCGGCTGTTTTGAGCGTGTCGGCGGTGGGTGCCCGCTGCACCGTCAACTCGATGGCCCGCTGCTTGCCGGAAAACGCCATGCGGTCATTGTCGTCGAATGTGTTTTCGATGGTTGCGATATCCTGCAACCGCACAGCTTCGCCAGACGCAAAGGCCTTCACCTTCACATCGCCCAGACTGCGGGGCGTTTCGACGTCGGACGCCGCACGCAATTGGCGTTCAAAATTGCCATCGAGTTTGCCGGAGGGCTGGTCGCGGGAATTGCTGGCGATTGCCCGAGAGATATCCTCAACCGACAGATTAAGCCGCCTCAACTCCCGTTCCGGCACCGTGACGCGCAATTCCTCGTCCCGCAGACCAGCAAAGGAAACCTTATCGATGCCGCGCTCAATCAGATCGTCGCGTATCTGCCGGGCGTAGAACGCCAACGTCTGCTCCGGCACGTCCCCCAACAGGGCGATCTTGGCCACGCGGTCAAAGAACTGACGGTAGCTGACTTTGGGCGTGTCCGCGTCTTCCGGCAAATTGGAAATAGAAGAGATAGCGGCATCCACATCACCCTTGGCGGTGAGCATGTCCGTATCCGGCTCGAACTCAAGGAAAATCGAGCCATTGCCTTCTCGGGCGTAGGACTGCACCTGTTTGACCCCGTCTATGAAACGGACTTCGGGCTCGATCACTTCAAGAATATTGCTCGCCACGTCCTCCGCACTTGCGCCCGACCATGACGTGGACACCGAGATGGTTTGGGTTTCGATGGTGGGGAAGAATTGGGTGTTGATGCGCGCCAGGGCGTACAGCCC
>JBCDIB010000004.1:0-24481 GCA_038749385.1 Pseudomonadota bacterium
TATCATCTTCCTGTCGATATTTGCGGTCTTGCTCTACATGGCCAAGCGCAAAGTTTTCGCCAACGTGAAGCACTGAGCTTGCGCATTGTGACTTCGAAAACCCCGGTTCGCCGGGGTTTTTTTGTGCCTGAAAACAAGCCGGCAATTGTCGGCGTTGCGGTGTAAAAATTCTGCTGGTCCGCTAAGCTGCCGCTTCATTCATGGGAGACATATATGGCCAGCAATCTTGAGCAGGAGCTGATCTCCGCAATTCGCACCATTCCGGACTATCCCAAGCCCGGCATCCTGTTCCGTGACATCACCACTTTGTTTGCGCAACCTCGTCCGTTTCGCCGAGCTGTTGATGAGCTCGTTCATCCCTATGCTGGAACCGGTGTGGCACAGATTGTGGGTATTGAGGCTCGGGGTTTTATTATGGGCGGCGCAATGGCTCACCAGTTGTCGACGGGTTTCACGCCTATTCGCAAGAAGGGTAAACTGCCCCGCGAGACGGTCTCCATCGCCTACAGCCTTGAATATGGCGTTGATGAAATGGAGATGCACAAGGATGCGCTGCAGCCGGGTGACAAGGTGATTGTGGTAGATGATCTGATCGCCACAGGTGGAACTGCCACCGCCGCATGTAAGTTGCTTCAGGGCCTTGGTGCCGAGATTGTGGCCGCCTGCTTCATCATCGATCTGCCCGATCTTGGGGGTCGCGCAAAGCTCGAGGAGATGGGTGTGCCCGTCCGCACGCTCATCGAGTTTGAGGGCGACTGATCATTCAGCCAATGCGCTTGTCTCGGTGCCTAGTGTATCGTGGGAATGGTTGTCAGGCAGGCCCAAACTCAGGGTGAAATATACGGGCACCGCAATATAAGCGGCTATCAGCAGACCAAGCGCAATTCGCGCAACGGTGTTTTTGAACCGGCGGAACAATATGACCGCCAAGCCCAGGCCAAGCACCAGTTCGATCGGGGCCCAGATATTGCCGTAGTGCGCCGGGTCCCAATAGCTGACCGGCGAACGGAATCGCCAATCGGACAGCGGGTACAGATGCGCGTGGGCGTCGTCGACGTGCAGGAAGAAATCGGCCAACAAATGGACAAGGCTCGCCGCGCCCAGCACCATCATGGCCGTGCCAATAACTGGCGCGCGCTGCCTCACTAGGAAGCCGAAGGCTAAGATTAGAGTGTAAAGCGGTGCCGAATTTCCAGTGGCAGTTGCGGCCTTCCAGAACTCTGAATTGAAATAGACATCGTCCCATATCTGGCTGGCGGGCGTGCCTTTCAACCGTTCCCAGCCATACATGATGAAAATCGCAATATCTGGAAGAATGCCGCCGGCGGCAGCTGCGGCGTTGCGCAACCTGTGCCCGGGCTTGGCGAAAAGTGCCGCGCCGAACAGTATGTGCGTTTGCGTCATCATGCCGGATGGCTCGCCAATAATTGTTGCAGTACCGGGTTGGAGGCACGCTCCTTGCCGATGCTGGAGGGAGGCGTGTGGCCGCAGATGAAGTTGTAATCGTCTGGCAGTGTCAGCACCTGTTCACGCATGGTGCGGGCGAGGGTGGCTTCGTCGCCGCCGGGCAGATCTGTTCGGCCAATGGAGCCTTCAAACAGCACATCGCCCATGACGACAAGTTTTGATGCGTGGCAGATGAAGATCACGTGGCCAGGGGCGTGACCGGGTGTGTGACGCACTTCAAATGTGTGTTCGGCTAGCGATAGCTCATCGCCGTGGGCGAGCCAGCGGTCAGGCTTGGCGTTCTCCATCCCGGGGGGCATGCCGTAAGTTTTGGCGGTATCGGCGATGGATGCCAGAAGCGACGCATCGGCCTCGTGGGGGCCGATAATGTCGACGTCCAATGTTGCCTTCACCGCCTCCGCACCGCCGGCATGGTCCAGATGGCCGTGGGTCAACCAGATTGCTTCGACCGTCAGTTCAAACTCCTTGACCGCGTCGCATATGATCTCGGCATCCCCACCGGGATCCACAATCACGGCTGCCTTCGTCTTCTCATCGAGCAGGATTGCGCAATTCTGCTGGAACGGGGTGACGGGAATGAAAGCAACCTGAAGCATGCGAACCCTCTTGAAGAGCGGACCAAAAAATAGGCCGGCTCCACGAGGAGCCGACCCCATTGTGTTTAGCCCTATAGACGCAAAGAAGCGATCAGCGGCCCTTCATAAATTGGCCAACGATGGCCGTCAGTGCCGCACCACCAGCTGCACCCCCGCCTGCGCTGCCGAGCAATGCGCCAATGTCCATGCCACCACCGGCGTCACCAGCTACGCCGCCGATCAAGCCGCCAAGCAATTGACCGCCCGCCAAGCCGCCAATGCCGCCGGACAGAAGCTTGGGCAATATGCTCATGGCCGCAGTCTTGACGACGGAATCAATGGCTCCGCCGCCCACGACGCCAGAAATAATCTGAATGATGATTGGTAGTAGTGCTTCCACGTTAACCTCTCCACGTTGAATGCCGAGAGAG
This sequence comes from Pseudomonadota bacterium, assembly GCA_038749385.1. Taxonomy (GTDB): domain Bacteria; phylum Pseudomonadota; class Alphaproteobacteria; order Rhizobiales; family Rhizobiaceae; genus JBCBXA01. The sequence continues at coordinate 2,474 of JBCDIB010000004.1, forward strand.
GCTAACCTGATACCGCATTTGAGGATAGTCGGCTTGCTCGGCGATTAGGCGGCTACGCGCTTGGGCTGCACTTCGGCAGTGTAATCTTCCATCAGCTGACGCGTGATAGCGCCCGGCGTGAATGTATTGCCTGCAATTTCCGACACTGGCGTCAGCTCTGCGGCTGTGCCGGTTAGGAAGCATTCTTCAAAATCACCAAGCTCATCGGGCATGATGGTACGCACATTGACAGTGAAACCACGGCGCTTGGCCAAGTCGATCACGGTGCGGCGGGTTATGCCATCGAGAAAGCAGTCAGGGGTTGGCGTGTGGATTTCGCCATCCTTGATGAAGAATACGTTGGCACCGGTCGCTTCGGAAACATGGCCTCGATAATCGAGCATCAGCGCATCGGTAAATCCCTTGGACTCAGCTGTATGCTTCGACATCGTGCAAATCATGTAGAGGCCCGCCGCCTTGGCGTCGAAAGGAGCAGTGGCCGGGTCAGGACGACGCCACTCGGCAATGTCGAGGCGAATGCCTTTGAGCTTCTGCTCGGGGTCGAAATAGCTCGGCCAATCCCAAACCGCGATGGCCAGATTGATAGTGCTGTGTTGAGCCGAGATGGCCATCATCTCGCTGCCACGCCAGGCGACCGGGCGCAGATAGGCGTCCTCGAGCCCTTGTACCTTCAGAGCTTCGTTGCAGGCTGCATCAATTTCATCGGCGGAGTAGGGGATCGTCATGCCCAGCACATCTGCGGAATGGATCAACCGTTCTGTATGCTCGCGCAGCTTGAAGATTTCGCCGCCATAGGCGCGTTCGCCTTCAAACACGGACGACGCATAGTGCAGGCCGTGGTTCAGCACGTGTACCTTCGCATCCGCCCACTCAACGAATTGGCCGTTGAACCAGATTTTGCCATCGAGATTGTCAAATGAGCGTGCCATGGGAACTCCAAAGGGTCGGCAGGTGCGGAAAAGGCGGAAAACAGTGGAGTTTGCTAACAATGAGGTCTATTTAAGTCAAGATGGCTGACATAAATCGAGACAGGGTGATGGGGGTGCGTGCAGCATCCACCGTTGGCGACGAAAACGACGCCAGAAAACCGCTTACCAAAGATGATCTGAAGATTGTTCACGAACCCCTCGACGCCTTTAGCGTTGACGAGATGCAATTGATCGAGCGGCTTTTCTTTGCCTATCGCGATTTCGTGCACGAGCCTGATGAAATTTTGGCCAGAGACCGCTTTGGGCGCTCACATCACCGGGTGTTGCATTTTGTGAACCGACGTCCGGGAATGGCGGTTGCAGAGCTTTTGGACATTCTGCGCATTACCAAACAGAGCCTCGCACCAGCACTTAGGCAATTGATAGATAAGGGATATATCGCTCAGGAGGTGGGTAAGGAGGATCGCCGACAACGGCTGTTATTCCCCACCCAGCGCGGCCGCGAGCTAATGCTTGCGCTGTGTGAGCCACAATCCCGCCGTATGACCGCAGCACTCAAAGCGTTGCCGGATGGCGACCGCGGCAAAGTGCTGGCGTTCCTCCTCGCAGTTGTCAGCGAAGAGGATCGCGAGCGGGTTCGCCATCTGACGGATCATTAGAGCGGCCTGTCATTGAAGCCATCCAGGTGGTGGCAGGCCCTACAGAGGGGCTCGCAATGACCAAACAGACAATTTCCACCCATGCTGCCGATGGTGGCGCGACATTTAATCCCGCAGTTGCAGCGGCTAATCCGGGAGTTGCAGCGGCGCAGGCTGGCGCGCATATTGAAGCTGGCCAGAGGCGCTGGGCATCGGTGCCGGCAATGCCCATGGCCAGAGCTGACACAAACCGGAGCCGGGCAGACTCCAGCCATCCTATGCCTCACTTTTCTGGCATAGAGTTTCCAGAAGGCACCATGGTCGACGGCAAACTCATCCCCCATGACGACGCACCTCACATCTTGGTGGTGGATGATGATTCTCGCATCCGGTCGCTTTTGACGCGCTTTCTCAGCGAAAGCGGCTTCCGCGTGTCTGAGGCAGCCAATGCCGACGAAGCGGCCCGCAAGCTGGAAGGCTTCGCGTTTGATCTGATGGTTCTCGACGTGATGATGCCGGGGCAGGATGGTGTAAGCTTTTGCGAAAATCTGCGGGCAAACCGCAATGCGACGCCGATTCTGATGCTGACCGCGCTTGGTGAAGTGGACGACCGAATCAAGGGCCTGTCGGCAGGCGCTGATGATTTTCTGCACAAGCCATTTGACCCGCGCGAACTGCTGCTGCGGGTCAAGAGCATTTTGCGCCGGGGTGGCCCAATCGAAACGCCGCGTATCGAGCAAATCGTGTTTGGGCCCTACACTTTTTACATAGCGCGCAAGCAGCTGCAGGCCGGCAATCTGGCAATCCGCCTGACGGAGCGCGAGCAGGAAATGCTTACCCTGTTCGCTGAGAGGGCGGGGGAAGTTGTGCCGCGCCACGAATTGCTCAACGATGAAACGGCCACCGGCGAACGCACGGTGGATGTGCAGATCAATCGTCTGCGCCGAAAAATTGAAAAGGACCCAGCCAATCCGATTTGGCTGCAAACCGTGCGCGGGATCGGCTACAAGTTGAATGTCGAATAAATTGCGGTCAGCGGGGGCCTGCATTTGAGCCAGCAAGAAAGCCTAACGACCAGCCCTCAAGAGTGGCAGGAGGGCGCGGGCACCGGCAAAAACCCACACGCCGAAGCGATGCACGTGACCGACGATCTGGTCGAGCGCGGCGAGTTCGAGTTGGTGGTGCGCCGGGCGATCAACGGCATTCTGAGCGTTATGCCAAGGGGCCTCTACGCCCGGGCGCTCATCATCATCATCACGCCGGTGGTCATACTCCAGTCCATCGTTGCTTTTGTGTTCATGGAACGCCATTGGGAGCAGGTGACGCAGCGTCTGTCGCGGGCCGTGACACAGGATATTGCGGCCGTCATCGATGTCATCGAAACCTATCCCCACAGCGCCGATTATTCCGCGATAACCCGCATAGCCCGCGACCGGCTTGGGCTGACCATTTCGGTGCAACCTCCCGAACCGCTGCCAGCGCCTGCTTCCAAGCCGTTTTTCTCAGTGCTCGACAGTGCTCTGTCGCAGGAAATCAGCCAACAGATCGGTCGCCCCTTCTGGATAGACACTGTGGGCAATACGGCGCTGGTTGAGGTGCGTATCCAGCTGGAGGATGCGGTTTTGCGCGTGTTTGCACGCCGCAGCCACACTTACGCGTCCAACAGTCATATTTTCCTAGTCTGGATGGTGGGTTCGTCGCTGGTTCTGCTGGCCATCGCCATTGTTTTCCTGCGCAACCAGATCACCCCCATCTTACGCTTGAGCCGTGAGATGGATGCTTTTGGGCGGGGGCGCAGTGTCTCGCCGGAGTTCAGGCCGAGGGGCGCGCGGGAGGTGCGGCAGGCCACGCGGCAATTCTTGGTTATGAGCGACCGGCTGGAGCGTCAAATCGAGCAACGAACAACCATGTTGGCCGGCGTGAGCCACGATTTACGCACCGTGCTGACCCGGTTCAAACTGCAATTGGCGCTGTTGTCGGCCACAAATGATGTGAGTGATCTGGAAGAAGATATCTCTCAGATGCAGTCCATGCTGCAGGGCTATCTCGACTTTGTATCAGGGCATGGCGACGAGCCCCATGAGGCCGTTGATGTGGCGGCGATGCTGGACAGCTATCACCGTGGAGCGGGCTTGAAGGGCCGTGTGCTGCAGGTGATTTGCAGCGATGATCTGGAAGCCGAGCTGCGCCCCAACGGATTTCAGCGCATGATGAACAATGTTGTGTCCAATGCGCTGCGCCACGGGGAAACAGTGCGCATCAGCGCGGTTCGGGCAAATCGTAAACTTGAGATCATTGTCGAAGATGATGGCCCGGGCATTGCGGAAGACCAGCGCGACAATGTCTTTCGGCCATTTTATCGCCTCGACCAATCCCGCAATATCGACGAGAGCGGTACCGGCCTGGGCCTCGCGATTGCCCGCGATATTGCCTTTGCCCATGGCGGCGACATCACGTTGGATGACAGCGAAATGGGTGGGCTTCGGGTTCACATCATTATTCCACTTTAGTCGAAAGACTGGGTGCAGAATCTTTCAGGCGCTTGATCGGGCCAATGCTTTGTCCAAGTATGTGGAATGGCGGGCAACCGTCTAATCGGCGTGGGAAGAGGAGCCCGCGCCTCCACAGGGAGAGATCTATATGAAAAGCAAGCTGCTTGGCGCCATCGCTGGCGTAGCCATGGCTTCTGTTGCATTCGCCGGTTCGGCGCAGGCGCAGGAAACAATCGAAATGACATCGGCATTTGGTAAAAACTTGCCGATCCTCGGCACCGCCGGCGTCGATTTCGTGAACAAAATCAATTCAATTTCCGAAAGCGTCGAGTTCGAACATTTCGATCCGGGCGAGTTGGTTCCAACACTTGAAGCGCTGGACGCCGTGTCCAACGGTTCGGTGGATGCCGCTTACACCACTGCCGGCTACTGGCAGGGCAAGATCAAGTCTGCGTCGCTGTTCGCCGCTGTGCCATTTGGCCCTGAAGCTGGCGAGTTCCTTGCATGGATGCTGTACGATGACGGTGCTGAGCTGTTCCAGCGCATGTATGATGACAATGGCTACAATGTTGTTGTGCAGCCATGCGGTATCATCGCACCGGAAACATCCGGTTGGTTCAAGAACGAAATCAACTCCATGGCAGATCTTGAGGGTCTGAACATGCGCTTCTTCGGCCTGGGTGCTGAGGTGATGCAGCGTCTTGGCGTTTCGACTTCACTCCTGGCCGCTGGCGACATCTTCCCCGCTCTTGAGCGCGGTGCCATTGACGCCACCGAGTTCTCCATGCCTCGCATCGACGCGCGTCTCGGCTTCCACAACCTCGCGAAGTTCAACTACTTCCCGGGTTGGCACCAGCCAGCGACCATGTTCGAGCTGCTGATCAACAAAGATAAATATGATGAGCTGTCCGACATTGCCAAAGAGCAAATCCGCGTCGCATGTCTCGCCAACATCACCACCAACTATGCGGAAGGCGAGGGCACCAACTTCGCAGCCATGGTGGAAAACACCGAGAAAAACGGCGTGACCATCAAGTCCTGGCCGCCGGAAATGCTCGATACCTTCGAGGCCACTTGGACGGAAGTCGCCGCTGAGCTGGCTGCAGAAGACGCGTTCTTCAAGGAAGTCTGGGACGACCTGCAGGAGTTCCGCGCCGGGTATAAAACCTGGAACAACGCGATCTACCTACCGCGTCCCCGCTAAGGCGACCTATCATGCGCCGCGGCCTTACCGGGTCGCTGCGCCTTCCGTTTGAGCCGGACGACGTGGGGCGCGTCGCCCGGCTCTTTATGTCAATCGCAGCCAAACACCGAGATGGTAGTTCGCTCATGTTGGGCTGACGATCTCGAGAGTTGCGCCGCGCGCGTTCCGCCAGAGTGTGAGCACCATGGACAATATCGATCCATCACTGAGTTTCTCCGATCCAGGGCGGGCGAGCCGCCCGGAGCAAAACCGAGGCGATCGGTTTGTTGTGGCTATTTCGAACATTGCGAGCCTGCTTTATCCGGCACTCATGGTCGTGATCTGCGTGCAGGTGCTGCTGCGCAATGCCGGCCGCGGCGGTGTGGGGCCAGGCAACCAGGCATGGATGGACGATCTGCAATGGTGGATCTACGGCGTCGCTGTGCTCATCGGGATCGGCTATGCGGTGACCACCAACAGCCATGTGCGGGTGGACATTTTCTTCGACAGCTTCGACCGGCTGAAGAAGCTGCGGATAGACTCCTTTGGTCTTTCGTGGCTCTTCCTGCCCTTCATCATTTTGAGTTGGGACACGACGTTCCACTACGCCGTGTCTTCGGTCGTCGCCGATGAGGGCTCGGACAGCCCGAATGGCCTGCATAATCTTTGGATCCTCAAGGTGATCATGAACGCGGCCTTTGCGTTTATCGCTGTGGCCACGGTGGCGGCTTTCCTGCGGCGCATGCGCCAATTGGGCAAAAACCAATGGTGGCAAAAGCTTACCTGGGCACTGCCATCGGTCGCCTTCGTTCTAAACCTGGTGATCTTCTATGTGCTGTGGTGGTTCACCTATGCGACAGGCCCTGAAGACATGAATGCCCGGGCCGTCAGCCGCGCGCCGATTTTCGGCGAGCTGGAGTTTTGGGGCCAGGAAATGAAATATACTGTGCTGATGGCGCTGGTCGCCACCGCAGCGCTCATCGCGCTCACTTACGTTATGCGTGACAAGTCCCTCGACAATTCCACGCCTCCGCCACCGCTCGCTGGCGGTGCCGATGATAGTCTGCCCTCCGGTAGCCCGACGCCCGGCTCTACAGCTTCGGAGTCGAAATGATGAGTAGCATTCTCGGCTTCATCAACAATTTCATGACGCTGAACGAACTGGCCGTGCTGGCCATGTTCATAACGTTCATCGTGCTTCTCTTCCGAGGCATCCCGGTCGCCTACGCGCTAGTTGGCGTGTCGCTGATTTTTGCACTCATCGGTGAGATCTTCCTCGACCCTTACAGAAGCTTCTTCCGCGACATCATCGAGTTTGATCGCACCGGCATTGATTACCGGCGCCTTGCCGTGTTGCCGCAGCGGATCTTCGGCAACATCGTCAAGAACCCTGTCCTCGTGGCTTTGCCGATGTTCATCTATATGGGGCTGATGCTTGACCAATCGGGCGTTGCACAGCGCATGATGCACTCAATGCAGAAGCTGTTTGGCGGCTTGCGCGGTGGCCTTTCCATCACGGTGCTGCTGATCGGTATTATTCTTGCCGCTTCGACCGGCGTCATCGGCGCGTCTGTTACGCTACTGGGCGTGATGGCGCTGCCAGCCATGATGGCGCAAAACTATCAGAAGCCGATCGCCACAGGCACCATCGCATCTGCGGGCACGCTGGGTATTCTGATCCCGCCGTCGATTATGCTCGTTATTATGTCGGATCAGCTGGCGATTTCGCTCGGTGATTTGTTCATGGGCGCTTTGTTCCCGGGCCTCATTCTTGGTGCCCTCTACATCACTTTCATCGTGATTTACGGCCTCATCAAACCGGATGCGATGCCCGCGCCGGAGAAGACTGAGGAAGTGGGTTGGGACGTCGTCAAAGACGTGCTGCTGGCCGTAGTGCCGCCGCTCTTCCTGATCCTCTTGGTGCTTGGTTCGATCTTTGCCGGCATCGCAACGCCAACGGAAGCGTCTGGTCTTGGTGCTGCTGGGGCGACGCTCCTCGCCATCTTGAACCGCCGTATGAGCTGGCAGGTGTTCAAGGATGTGGGTCGGGCGACGATGAACACCTCGGGTTACATCGTTGGCATCTTCCTCGCGGCGAACTTTTTCGCTCTTGTGCTTCGGCGGTTCGGCGGTGATGAGATCATTCAGGAACTCGTGCTGTCCACATTCTCCGACCCATACATGATCGTCCTCTTTATTTTGGGCATCGTGTTCCTGTTGGGCTTCCTGCTCGACTGGATCGAGATCACCATCATCATAATGCCGCTTATGCTGCCGATCATTCTAGGCCTCGATCTCGCGGTGCCAGGCTTTGATCAGGTGCGGGATCCATCTGTCGTGTGGTTCGCCATTCTTGTGGCCGTCACGTTGCAGACGTCGTTCCTGACTCCTCCGGTGGGCTTTGCCTTGTTCTACCTGAAAGGTGTCGCGCCGCAGGGCATTTCGCTGAGCCATATCTACAAAGGCATCATTCCGTTCGTGTTCCTGCAGCTGCTGGGGCTTGGAATTGTCTTCTACTTCCCCGAACTGACCACGTGGTTGCCCTCGGTGGCGTATGGCAATTAGCGATGCTCTCGGCAGCGTCACCAAAAACAAAAAGGGCCGCTCAATCGAGCGGCCCTTTTTGGTGCAGTGCACGAACGAGTTTAGTCGAACAGGCTGGAGACGGACTTCTCAAAGCTGGTTCGATTGATCGCTTCGCCCATCAACGGAGCGATGGACAACACCCGGATGTTTGGAGCTTCTTCCACGGCTGCGGTCGGCTCGATGGATGAGGTGATCACCAGTTCCTTGAGCTTGGAATTGGCCACACGTGTTGCGGCCTGGCCGGATAAGACCCCGTGAGTGATGTAAGCGGTGACCGATTTTGCCCCCTGGTCCAGCAAGGCTTCGGCCGCGTTCACCAGCGTACCACCTGAATCAATAATATCGTCGAGCAGTACGCAGTCTTTGCCGGCGGGGTCGCCGATCACATTCATCACTTCGCTTTCGCCCGCACGTTCGCGGCGCTTGTCAACGATGGCCAGGGGCGCACCGTCGAGGCGTTTGGCCAGCGCACGTGCCCGCACCACGCCGCCCACATCCGGCGAAACGACCATGATGTTGGAGATGTCGCCTTGGTCGCGAATGTCGCGCGCCATCACAGGCGCTGCGTACAAATTGTCGACGGGAATATCGAAGAAACCCTGGATCTGTCCTGCATGCAGGTCCAGCGTCAGCACGCGGTCGACGCCGGCTTCAACAATGAGGTTGGCGACCAGTTTGGCTGAAATAGGTGTCCGTGGTCCCGGTTTCCGGTCCTGCCGGGCATAGCCAAAATACGGCATCACCGCCGTAATGCGTTTGGCCGATGATCGACGCACGGCGTCGATCATGATCAGCAACTCCATCAGATTGTCATTGGCCGGATAAGACGTCGACTGCAAAATGAAAACATCTTCGCCCCGCACGTTCTCACGGATCTCAACGAAGATTTCCTGATCGGCAAACCGGCGAACCGATGCATTGCTCAGATCGGTGTCGAGATATTCGGCAATTTGCTTGGCCAAATATTGATTGGAATTGCCTGCGAACAGTTTCATGTCGCGCCGTCCCTCGATTGGGCTGCCGATCTGGCAACCGCCCGTGCATGGCGGTGGTCTTAACGGGTGATGGGGGATTCACAAGGGCTCAAACAGTTTCAAACGGGATTCTATTGTTTTGTCACGGGAGCGGTCGTGGTGCACATGGTGCGCGCCGCAAAACCAGCACTTTTGAGGCCGGTGCAGTTATATTCGGCTTTCATCTTCGCCCAATTGCCAAGACGGGTTTTCTTGCAAGCCACAATGGCTTGCAGTAACCGAAACGCAACGCGGCGGGCCGCGAAGTGCTGGAATGCGCTGGTCCGAAGACCGCATCTTTGCAATTTGGATGGGCGGACTGATCATGGGTCTATACACGCAATACCTGGCAGAAATCGAAACCAGAAAAGAGCAGGGCCTAAGCCCAAAGCCGATCGACGATGGTGCGCTGTTGGCAGAGATCATCGAGCTGGTGAAAAATGACGATGCCGAGCACAAAGCGTCAGCCCTCAATTTTCTGATCTTCAACTCCTTGCCAGGCACCACGAGCGCAGCTGGCGAGAAAGCCAAATTTCTCAAGCAGATTATTCTCGGCGAAGCGTCTGTGGACGAAATTCAGCCGAAATTCGCCTTTGAGCTATTGTCTCACATGAAGGGTGGCCCGTCGGTGGAGGTGTTGCTTGATCTGGCACTTGGCGACGATCAGTCAATCGCCGAACAAGCGGCTGAAGTGCTCAAAACCCAAGTGTTTCTGTATGATGCCGATACGGATCGGTTGGCAGAGGCGCATAAGGCCGGCAACGCCGTCGCCACGGACATTTTGCAAAGCTACGCCAAGGCCGAGTTTTTCACCAAACTTCCCGACATCGACGAAGAGATCAAAATCGTCACTTATATTGCTGCGGAAGGTGATATCTCCACCGATCTGCTTTCCCCGGGCAATCAGGCTCACTCCCGCGCAGACCGTGAGTTGCACGGCAAATGTCTGATTTCGGAGCGGGCGCAGGAAGAGATTAAAGCGCTCAAGCTGCAGCACCCTGACAAGCAGGTTATGCTGATCGCTGAAAAGGGCACCATGGGTGTCGGTTCTTCGCGCATGTCCGGTGTCAACAATGTGGCCTTGTGGACCGGCCGTCAGGCCAGCCCGTATGTACCATTTGTCAATTTCGCCCCCATCGTGGCGGGTACAAACGGTATTTCGCCCATCTTCCTGACCACTGTGGGTGTGACCGGTGGCATTGGCCTTGATCTGAAAAACTGGGTCAAGAAGACAGATGCGGATGGCAACCCAATTCTCAACAATGATGGCAATGCCGTTCTGGAAGAGAAGTATTCCGTCGCCACCGGCACGGTGCTGACCATCAACACCAAAACCAAGAAGCTGTATGACGAAACCGGCGAAGAAGAGCGCGTGGATCTGTCACCGTCGTTCACACCGCAAAAGGTTGAGTTTATGAAAGCCGGCGGCTCTTACGCCATCGTCTTTGGCAAGAAGCTGCAGACCTTGGCGGCTGAGACCCTGGGCATTGAAGCTCCACAGGTCTTCGCTCCTTCCCGGGAGGTCAGCCACGAAGGACAGGGCCTTACGGCTGTTGAAAAGATTTTCAACGCCAATGCCGTGGGCGTAGCGGCTGGCAAAGTGCTGCATGCGGGGTCCGACGTTCGCGTCAACGTGAATATCGTTGGCAGCCAGGACACCACAGGCCTCATGACCAGTCAGGAACTGGAGGCCATGGCGGCCACTGTGATTTCGCCAATCGTTGACGGCGCCTATCAGTCCGGCTGTCACACCGCTTCGGTTTGGGATCTGAAGGCCCAGGCCAACACGCCACGCCTGATGAAGTTCATGAACGATTTCGGCCTGGTGACGGGCCGCGATCCAGAGGGCAAATACCACGCGATGACCGATGTCATCCACAAGGTGTTAAACGACATTACGGTGGACGATTGGGCCATCATTATTGGCGGGGACAGCCACACACGCATGTCCAAAGGCGTCGCCTTTGGCGCTGACTCCGGCACTGTGGCCCTGGCACTCGCCACGGGTGAGGCGAGCATGCCGATCCCGGAGTCCGTCAAGGTGACGTTCAAGGGCCAGATGGCTGACTATATGGATTTCCGCGATGTGGTGCACGCCACCCAGGCCCAGATGCTGGAACAGCACGGGGACAATGTGTTCCAGGGCCGCGTCATCGAGGTGCATATCGGAACGCTGCTGGCAGACCAGGCTTTTACATTCACGGACTGGACTGCCGAGATGAAGGCCAAGGCCTCGGTCTGTATCTCGAACGACGAAACGCTGATCGGTTCTCTGGAGCTCGCAAAGTCGCGTATTCAGATCATGATCGACAAGGGGATGGAGCATAAGAGCGGCATGCTCGCCAAGCTCATCTCCATAGCTGACAAACGTATCGAGCAGATCCGCTCGGGGGAAAAGCCCGCCTTGGCACCGGACGCCAATGCAAAATATTTCGCGGAAGTTGTGGTGGATCTTGATCAGATCGTCGAGCCAATGATCGCGGATCCGGACGTTGCCAATATCGACATATCCAAACGCTACACCCACGACACCATCCGCCCGATCTCTTTCTATAAGGCGGAGAAGCATGTGGATCTGGGCTTTGTTGGCTCCTGCATGGTGCACAAGGGTGACGTGAAAATTGTCGCGCAAATGCTTCGCAATCTGGAAAAGGCAAATGGCGACGTGGCGTTCAATGCGCCGCTGGTGCTGGCCGCTCCGACCTACAACATCATTGATGAGTTGAAGGAGGAAGGCGACTGGGCCGTGCTGCAGAAATATTCTGGCTTTGAGTTTGACGATGATTCGCCCAAGGAAGAGGCCCGCACCGAGTATGAGAACATTCTCTATCTGGAGCGTCCCGGCTGTAATCTGTGTATGGGTAACCAGGAAAAGGCAGCTCGGGGCGACACCGTGCTGGCGACTTCAACGCGTCTGTTCAAAGGCCGTGTGGTGGAAGATTCCGACGAGAAGTCAGGCGAAAGCCTGTTGGCATCCACACCGGTGGTGGTACTGTCCGCCATTCTGGGCCGCACTCCGACGCTCGACGAGTACAAGACCGCCGTCGATGGCATTGATCTGACAAAATTCGCGCCGCCTCAGGCAACAGGTGCCGCTGCGCGGTCGCTGCACTATTAAAGCGATCAGCCGAGCGTCAGCGCTCGATCAAATCATAACCGTGGCGGGACAAACGTTCCGCCCCGGTATCGGTGGTCAAAAATGTTCTGCCAAGGCACATGGCCGTTGATGTGTCTGAATCCATAATGATCATATGTGCAAACAGCACCATGCCCGGCTCCACCACACGCGGATTTCCGCTGTAAAGCATATGTGGCTCCATCCATGACGGCGCATAACGTGCCCCCAGTGAGTAACCGCAGGCCGCCAGGCGGTGGCGCGCCAATCCGGCTCCGTCCAGCACACGGGCATGGATTGTGAACAAGTCACCCAAGGTGACCTCGCGCTCCGCCGATGTTGCGAGCGCTGCCTCAATCTCCTCAAGTGCGGTGCGGGCAGCGCCATGCAGTTCTATATGGCGCTCTGTCGCTCCGCCCACCGGCACGGTTTGCATCATCGCGGCATGGTATTGGCGGCTCACGCCCGCCCATTCCAATGTAAGTTGATCATGTTCCGATAGAGCCCGGCGGCCCGACTTATAGCGGCACAGCAAGGCCTCTTGGCCGGAACCGAGGATGAAGCTGTTGCCCGGATAGTCGCCGCCTGCGGCCAATATGTTCCCCTGCATGGCGGCAAGAATAGCGGCTTCGTCCGCGCCCGGTGCGGTTTGTGCAAGCCCCGCATCCAGTGCGTTATCCGCCATCTCGGCGGCCTGTCGCACGTAGACCACTTCTTCCGCGCTTTTGATCAGGCGCAACTCGGGGACCAGCATGGATTGATCCTGCAAGCGGGCGAAGGCGCGCATGCGCTGGTCCAGCCGACGGCCATTTCCAGCAGTCAGCCCGTGGGTGTCATATTCCACACCAACGCTGGCGCCCAAAAGGTTCAGCTCGTCAAGAATATCCTTCAGTTCGGCTGTGGGGTCCGCGTCCTGCCGGTCCGGCCACACGCGAATGTCAGACAGGTTCGAGGTCAGCTGTGCCTGCCTCATGTCTGCCGAGCGAGTGAGCAGCACCATCTTGCCGTCCGCCGTCACCACAAGGCACTGGAAGAAGCAGAAGCCAAACGTGTCATAACCGGTGAGCCAGTACATGCTCTCCTGCGCGAACAGCAGCATAGCTTCCAATTTCCGGTCCGCCATGGAGGCCAGTAGAGCCTGTCGGCGGCGTGCAAATTCCTCATCCGAAAAGTGTCGGGCCATGATCGTGTGTCCTGTTCGGAGTGAATGTAGGTTGGAAATCGTAGACTATCGTTCAGCCGGAGCAAGCGAATGCGTTTCGTTTCGCGTCTCTAGCTCAGTAAAGCCGCCCACCGATGGGTACGTCGCCGGATGGCGCGATAAGCACCACTTCGCCATCCGCATCGGGCACTCCGAGGGTTAGCACCTCAGACCTCACGGGTCCGATCTGCCGGGGCGGGAAGTTGACGACCGCCAGTACCAAGGTGCCTGGCAGCGCTTCTAGCGCGTGGTTTACGGTGATTTGAGCCGAGCTTTTCTTGATGCCAATCTCTTCGCCAAAATCGATGGTCAGTTTGAAGGCGGGTTTGCGCGCCTCTGGAAAAGGCTCAGCGGTGAGTATGCGCCCTACACGGATGTCGACTTTCAAAAAGTCGCCGAACGTTGCTTCTCCGCTCATCGGCTCAGCACGTCCTGCCATTCGGGGTAGCGGCGAAACATGGCCGCTGCGAAGGGGCATAGTGGTACGATTTTCACGCCCTCAGCCCTCGCATCAGTGACAGCGCGCAGCCACAAGTCTCTGCCAACATTTTGTCCGGCATAGGCATCGGGCACGCCTGTATGGTCTATGATGTGGGTGGTGGCGCTCATGACCGAATAGGTCAATTCGGCTTCTGGCTCTCCGGGGGCGGACCAATAATAGCGGCCTTTGGAGTCGCTCTGTTCGCGGTGAATGTCTTGAAGATCAGGCATGAGCATTGGTGGCACCGCCCGGTTCTGTGATCAACCTTGAACCGCAATTCTAGGAAATCGGCTGTTCGGAGCTTGTGTATTCGTGCACCGGATATTTTGGCGCTTTCGGCGCCCGTCGACGGGGTTGAAACAAGCCAAACACGCGGTCCAGACGGCTCAACTGCTCTTCGCCACGGCGCAGAGTCTTGTCCAGCTCAGCCATGGTGGCCGCAAGGCCTTCGTCGTCATCGTTGAGCCACGTTCTCATGACGTGGGAGAATGCCAGCACTGCCCCCTGCACGCGGGCCGCACCCATAAGACCGTCGGGGTTTATGCCTGCGCCCACCAACATCCAGGACTGCGACCGCACGGCGATTCGGTTCAGTTCCAGTGCCAGCACGGGGTCGCGGCGCACATCCGTCATCAGCTGACGCAGGCCTGCTTTCTTGTCGGTCAAAGCGTCGAAACGGGCCATCAGAACGTCGAACAGGCGTTCGCGGGCTGGTTCGTCCGCCAGATCCTCGTCCACGGCCTCCAGCACTTCCCGATCCACCTGCCGCGCGAAGGCAGCGATGATATCAAGCTTGCCTGCAGCAATATCCGGAAGATCCACCAGCGCTATATCCGCCGACGCAGCGAGGGCCGACAGGTGCACATCGTTCCAAGGTGTCGTGGCCAAGGCGTCGAATAACGCGTCGATGAGAGCGTTTAGATTTTTATGTTTGGTGTCTTTGGCCATGATCGCCTCCAGCATTCGTCTGAAGCGAAAATAGAGCATGGCCGCGTGTCTTGCACCCGCTTACCCTGCGGCGAAGTGTGAGCATTTGTAAAAAAGGGCCGCACAATGGCGGCCCTAAATTTCGAAAGCCTGTGCGCCGGCCTAGATGACGTAAACAGTCGAGCCGACCCGAACGCGGGCGTACAGATCTTCCACATGCTCATTGACCATGCGGATGCAGCCATTGGAGACGGACTGGCCGATGGACCAAGGCGCGGTGGTGCCGTGGATGCGGTAATAGGTGTCGCGCTTGCCGCGATAAAGATAGAGGGCGCGGGCGCCCAGCGGGTTGGTGGGACCACCGGGCACACCGCCCGCATATTTGGCATATTTGTTTGGCTCGCGGCGGATCATGTTCTGGGTTGGGGTCCAGGATGGCCATTTGGCCTTGCGTCCGATGCGGGCGGAACCCTTGAAAGCAAGCCCGGCTTTTCCCACGCCAACACCATAGCGGCGGGCGCGGCTAGACGACTCGATGAGGTACAGAAAATGATTTCGTGGATCGACCACGATGGAGCCAGCACGATATTTGGAGCGATATGTCACGCGCTGCGGCAGGTATTTGCGAGGCAGCTTGAAGTTACGATAGCGCTTGGTGTGGTGAGCCAACGCGGTGCTTGGCAGGCTGGCTACAGCACCGGTGAAGGTGATGGCGGCAAGGCCAGCCTTCAGGCTGTTGGTCAAAAATTGGCGGCGGCTCGACATGGCAAACTCCGAAAAATTGTGGCTTCGAGGCTGATCCCCTGTGCCCATCATCTGTCCATTAAGGCGGCCCATTATGGCGGCGAAGTCTGAATGCTGCCTGAAGGGACAAGGTTGCCGCAATGTTGCCATGATCAAACCGGCGTGATCGTGCTGCCTTCCCCGCCCTCTGCGGGTCTTTGTCCCCTGGCAGGGTCCCGTGCGGGCAGATGTTCGGGTCTGTTATCTCTTTCGTGTTTTATACGGGCCAGCTAGGCCAGTTCTTCGCTGCGTGATCTGGCGGCTTCCAGCGCCCTTTGCATGAGGGCGGGCAGTCCATCTTGTTCATCCATCAACACTGCAAGGGCGGCTGCGGTTGTTCCACCCGGTGAAGTGACGTTGGCCCGCAACGTTGCCGCTGTGTCTGGGGAGCGGTGGAGCAGTTCACCAGCGCCCTCAACTGTGGCGCGGGCCAACTGCTCCGCGGTCTCGTGCGAAAGGCCAATACCTCTGCCCGCCCGGGCCATGGCTTCCACCATATGAAACACGTATGCCGGTCCAGACCCGGAGAGGGCGGTGATGGCATCGATATCCGCTTCGCGGCTCACCCAAACGGTCAGGCCCACAGTGGACAAAAGGCTGTCTGCAATTTTGCGCTGATCGTCTGACAGACCATCGCCTGCGATTGCGCCGGTGGCACCGCGTCCGACAAGGGCAGGGGTGTTGGGTATGGTGCGCACCACCTTTGCCGGGGCGCAATGGGCCGCGAGGAACTTGAGCGTTTTGCCAGCGGCCAGCGATACGGCCAGCGTATCAGGGGTCATCAGATGGTTCACGCCTGCTAACGCCAATTCGGCAATTTGGGGCTTCACCGCGACCACCAGACATTGCAGTGGATCGCTTAGCTCCGCCGGCGATGCAATTATCGGGAAGCCATGTGCTTTTGCCAAATCTGCAAGCGCGGCAGACGGATTGGGGTCGATCACCTGAACATCGTTGCCTGCCAGACCCGTGCCTAGCCAGCCTTCCAGCATTGCGCGCCCCATATTGCCGCCACCTAGCAGCGTGACGTGTGTGGACAGTGAAGCAAGATCGGTCATTGGTGCCTCATCGGCATGTCAGTATGTCAGTTCGGTAGTCTAGTTTAGGCACAAAAAAACCGGCGGGCCATGGCATGGTCACCGCCGGTCTTTTCACAAGGCCAGTTTCTTGGAAACTGATGAGCGGGATTAGCCGTTCAGCGCGTCCTTGAGGCCTTTGAGCGCCTTGAAGCTGGCGCCACGGCTGGCTTTGATCTGAATTTTTTCGCCGGTGAGCGGGTTGCGGCCTTCACGGGCTGCGCGCTCAGTGACGGAAAACTTGCCGAAACCTGCAATGTTCACTTCACCGCCGGACTTCAGCTCCGCCTGAATGGTTGCGAAAACTGCCTCAGCTGCTGCCTGGGCGTCTGCCTTGGCTTGGCCGGTGTGGGCTGCGACGGCATCTGCGAGTTCGTTCTTATTCATCATAGTACTCCTTCTGAAGAATCGTTGTGAAGCTAATGGAAAATGGGGTTTGCCCAAGACCGCAAAGGTTGGAAAGCCCGGAAATACGGGCTTTTCCCCGGTTTCGCTCGATTTTTTCGTTTGCTGACCACGCTAGGCGGTGCCTTGGGTTTCAAAATGGGCGCATTCGACGGCGCGGCGGGCGTCGAATCTGGACCAGACTACGAATTGAAATGCCTGAAAGTAGCGCTCGCAGGCCTCCAATGCGCTTGAAAGCAGGGCCTCCACTTGCGCTCCCGTTGGCTCCGCTCCGCCCGACAGCAGCAGCGTTTGGCGGAACATCACCACAGCTTCCTGCTCCCAAACGTCGAAATGGCCGATTAGCAATTGTTCATTCACCAGAGACAATAGACGTGTCACTTCCGTCTTGCGCTTTTCCGGAACCTTGAAGTCAAATGCGCAGGCAAGGTGCAGGGCTTCAAAGTCCGATATCCAGGACATTGAGACATCATATTCCGCCCATTCGCCCTTCACGATGATGGAAATCTCGTCCTCGCCAGACCGCTCAAACGCCCAATCATTGCTCGTGGCTACGATTTCGATCAGATCGACCGGATTGTCGGACCTGTCAACAACCGCCAGCGCGTTCGAATAGCCAAAGGCCATGCAATATCCTCCGCGCGGGCATATCCCGCGTGCTGAAAGTGCTCCGGTGCGATCGGAAGCCGCGCCGGAGTGAAATTTGGTGAAAACGGCCCGGCACTAACACACTGCCGACCCGCACAGCCAAGTGCGATACCGGCAAATCCGAATCGATCAACAATTTCAATTTACAAGGGCGGGGAATGCTGGCCAGAGACCTTGGCTCAACTTCCCCGTGGAACGTTGCAAAGCGCTTGAATCAGGCTGTTGCAAAGTTGCGCCAAGCGATTCAGCGGATTCGCTTTTTGGGCTTGTTCACAGCCCGCAAGAAAGCTGTGAAGCTTTTGTGTCGGTGCTATTTGTCATCCGAATGTTTAGCCTCGAGCGCTTCGATGCGCTTGCGCAGTTCCGCATTGTCATCCAGCGCTTGCGCGGCCATGGCTTTGACGGCATCGAAATCTTCGCGGCTGACAAGGTCCATCGTGTGAACGATGCGCTCGGCCTGGCTGCGGAATGCGGTCTCGGCTTCGCGGCGCACGCCTTGGGCCATACCCGCGGCGTCCGTCATCAGTTTGGCGAACTCATCAACGAGGCGGTTCGGGCCGCGTCCTCCGCCAAAGCCACCGCCATAATTTGAGCCGCCTTGTTGGCTGGAATAATCGTCTGAGCGGTTGTCGGTCATGGAAAGTTCTCCTTTGCGCCGAAAATAGGCATGCGCCGGATGGATGCAATGAAGCCAATGCAATAAACCGGCACATAAAGCGCGGCTTGCACGCGCAGTTTTCGCCAGCCTAGGCACCATGAGGCACCATGCCGTTTCCAGATATCGACCCCATAATCTTCCAGATCGGCCCTGTGGCCCTGCGCTGGTACGGTCTTGCCTACGTGGTGGGCATTTTGCTCGCCTGGTGGTGGGCCAAGCGTATTGCCAACTCAATGGGACTTTGGCCTGGCGGGACGTCTCCCATTTCGCCGTTGCAACTGGATGATTTTCTGCTCTGGGCCATGGCGGGTATCGTGGGCGGTGGCCGACTTGGATATGTGCTGTTCTACGACCCGGCGGGCTATCTTGCGGATCCCCCGTCGATCATTCGCATCTGGGACGGGGGCATGAGCTTCCATGGCGGCATGCTTGGTGTGCTGTTGGCCATGGTGTTGTTTGCCCGCAGCAAGGGCGTGGCGGTGACGTCGCTGATAGATGTGGTGAGTTCCGTGGCTCCCATCGGTTTGTTTTTCGGACGCATTGCCAACTTCATCAATGCCGAACTATGGGGCCGCCCAACGGACGTGCCCTGGGGCGTCATCTTTCCCAATGGAGGACCGTTGCCCCGGCATCCCAGTCAGCTTTACGAAGCGGCGCTGGAGGGAGTGTTGCTGTTCATATTGCTGCAGGCGATCATTTGGTTTGCAGGGGGCTTGAAGCGGCCGCTGTTGATTGGCGGCTTGTTTTTTGCCGGTTACGGCGCAGCGCGGATATTTGTCGAGTTCTTCCGCATGCCTGATGCCGACATTGGGTATCTGTTCGGCAATTGGCTTACCATGGGCATGCTGCTGAGCCTGCCCATGTTGCTGGTGGGCCTGGCGGTGTCTGTCTGGGGCATCCGTCAAACAAGAGAAGTGGTCCGATGACACGATTGGCAAACGACAATCACGATGTGGCGCCGCCTGAGCCCACCGCCATGGATGCCCGGATCCGCGAGATGATCGCCATGGACGGGCCCATGTCCATCGCCACCTACATGGCGCACTGCCTTTATGATCCGAACCATGGCTACTACACCACTGGCGTGCCGTTCGGCGCGGACGGCGATTTTATCACCGCGCCCGACGTGAGCCAGATGTTTGGTGAACTGATTGGCATCTGGTGCGCGGCCACGTGGCAGGCCATGGGCTCGCCGAAGGATTTTGCGCTGGTGGAGATGGGGCCGGGGCGCGGCACGCTGATGGCAGATGTGCTGCGCGCAGCATCCACCGTGCCCGGCTTCAATCGAGCGGCTGACATTCACATGGTCGAAGTGAGCCCTCGTCTTGCGGGGCTACAGCGCGAAGCCCTGTCCGCTTACAGTGAGGCCGGATTTCGCATCAGCTGGGTGGAGCGTTTTGAGGATGTATCGGACAAACCGCTTATCTTCGTCGCTAACGAGTTGCTCGACGCGCTGGTGTTTCAGCAATTCCAGAAAACCGACGCAGGCTGGCAGGAGCGCTTGGTCGGTTTGGATGATGCCGGTGACCTGACCATGGTGTTGGGGGCTGGCAAGCTGGATGAAGCGACCCTGCCAGGGGGGCACACAGATCTGCCAATCGGTTCTATCTTTGAACGCAGCACCGCGCGGGAAGCGCTGGGCATGGCTTTGGCCGAGGCTGTGGTGGCGCGCACCGGTGCCGCGCTATTGATCGACTATGGCAATGCCGCGCCGGGCACTGGCGATACGTTCCAAGCCCTTGAGCGCCATGGCTTTGTCGATCCGCTGACCCGCTGCGGCGTGGCAGACCTGACGAGCCATGTGGATTTTTCAGCCATCTATGCGGTGGCACAATCCGTCGAAGGCGCGTTTGCCACCCCGCCCATGGAGCAGGGGGAATGGCTGGTGCGCATGGGGCTTGTGGAGCGTGCCCGGCAATTGGGCCAAGATAAGAGCGCAGAACAACAGGCGCGCATTCGCCTCGATATGGAGCGTCTTGCTGGCGACGGTGATGGCACCCGCGCTGGCGCGGGCGCGGGTGGTATGGGCAGCCTGTTCAAAGTGATGATGATTGCACAAAAGGGCCTGATGCCGCCGCCTTTTGAAGACCCTGACGCAAAGCCAGCCCAGTACGCAAAAAAAGATGAAGGCAATGTCTGATTTGCAGCCGCTTCAATCCAATTTGCTCGCCCAAGCCAGTGTTGGCACTGCCATCCGCCATGGGTTTTTCAGCGCTGTAGGCGGTGTGTCGAGTGGCATATATGAGAGCCTGAACGTGGGCATAGGCAGTGCCGATAATCCCGACCATGTTGCCGAGAACCGGTCGCGGGTGGCAGCTTTTTTCGATCTGCCATCCAACCGTTTGCACACCCCCCATCAGATCCATTCGCCCGATGTGGTGGTGATCCGCAGTTCCGACGGCTTCAATGGCGGCGAGAAGCCGAAGGCGGACGGCGTGGTCACTGCATTGCCCGGCATCGCCATTGGCATCGTGACTGCAGATTGCGGGCCGGTCCTTTTCCTCGATCCCGAGGCGAATAATGGTGGAGGCATTGTCGGGGCCTGTCACGCGGGCTGGGGCGGAGCCGTGAAGGGTGTATTGGAGGCTACGGTGGACGCCATGGTCGCCACGGGCGCACAACGCAACCGCATAGTGGTGGCTCTAGGCCCATCCATCAGTGTCGCAAATTACGAAGTTGGACCTGAGTTTGTGGACCGATTTATGGAGATGAAGTCGACCAATAGCCGATTCTTTTCACCACCTGTGCCGGACAGGCCGCAACACCGAATGTTTGACCTTCCGGCCTACTCGATCAGCCGCCTGCATGCTGCGGGCGTCAGGGCTGAAAATCTCGATGTGTGCACTTACCCTAAAGCGAACAATTATTTCAGCTACCGCCGCACCACGCACCGCGTTGAGGCCGATTATGGCCGACAAATGTCTGCAATCTCGCTGGGGCGCTGAATTCCGCCTGCTTTAAATTCCTGTTGGCACCCAGCCTTCTGGCATGAAGGGCATGTCCGTATCGCCAGGTTTTGCACCAGCCTGAGTCAGCATGGTGTGGACCTGGCCCCGGTGGTGGGTCTGGTGGTTAAACAGCTGGCAGATGCAAAGGGCTTTGCTTTTGACCAGTTCTTTCCCCGTCGCGCCGGAGTGCCAACGCAGGTCACCCATTAACTCGTCCGCCTGCACTTCGGCCGCCCATGTTTCGAGTTGACGATCCATCTGTTCGCGCTGGCGCTTGAGTTGCTCCCATCCGCTGACGATGGAGCCAGATTGTTTCAAACCTGCGGTGGGCGGTGAGACGTCATCTGTCAGGCGCGAAAGCCATTGTTGGTCCGCCCACAAAATGTGGCAGAAGGTTTCGTGCATGGACCGCCAGAAAGCGCCGCGTGCCTCCCGCCGGTCTTCATCTTCCAGGCCATCGGCGGCGTGGTACAGGTTCTCATTCTGCCAGGCATTGTAGTTGGCCATAAGCTGCAGCCATGACGGGGTGATTTGCAGATCCATCCGATGAGCCTCCACTTGCATTTGCGGGTGTTTTCACCTTATAGCCTGCTTGTCCGCACCGACACCCCTGGAGGGAGTGTGGATGGCAGCCTTTCATCACAGTCTTTGGACTCGAAATTCTGTCGGGCAGCGATCCCGTGAATACCCACATCGATCGGTGCTTCTCCAATACGTAAAAGGAACTCGTTATGAGTGATAACGCAGAGCTTCACGCTCAAATGCGCGACCGGGTTGGCAAGGGGGCCTCTCGTGAACTGCGCCGGCAGGACATGGTTCCAGCCGTAATTTATGGTGGTAAAGAGGCGCCCCTGTCCATCGCGCTCCCCGCCAAGGAAACAACGCTTGCCATCTATGGCGGCGGATTCATGACCACGCTTTACGA
>JBCDIB010000005.1:0-24148 GCA_038749385.1 Pseudomonadota bacterium
TGAAAGGCGGAGGCTGGAAACGGTCTCCGCCAAATCTATGGAGTAAACCGTGCGCATTTTATTGATTGAAGACGATCAGGACGCTGCCGACTATCTTGCAAAAGCCTTCAAGGAAGCTGGCCATATTTGTGAACATGCGGCTGACGGTGCGGTGGGGGACGAACGCGCACGAGTGGGCGAATTTGATGTTCTGATCGTGGACAGAATGCTGCCCAAGCTCGACGGGTTGTCCATCATCGCAAACCTTCGCGCCGCCGGTGACCATACTCCGGCCCTCGTGCTTTCTGCGCTCGGTGAGGTGGACGATCGCGTGAAGGGGCTCCGCGCCGGGGGGGACGATTATCTTCCCAAGCCCTACGCGTTCTCCGAATTGCTTGCGCGTGTTGAAACCCTTAGCCGCCGCCGCTCTCCGGAAGAAGCGGAAATGCGTTACGAAGTGGGGGACTTGACGCTTGATAGGTTGAGCCACGAAGTGCACCGAGATGGCAAGAAGCTACTTCTGCAGCCTCGGGAATATAGGTTGTTGGAGTACCTGATGAAAAATGCGGGGCAGGTGGTGACGCGGACCATGCTGTTGGAGAATGTCTGGGACTATCATTTTGATCCCATGACGAATGTCATCGACGTCCATATCTCGCGCCTGCGCGGCAAGATTGATCGCGACTTCGACATGCCTTTGCTCCACACCGTGCGTGGCTCGGGTTATATGTTAAAGGCCTGATAGTTGACTGAAACAACTCACGACGGGAAGGGCGGTCGTCAGCCGCTTTTCAAACGCTTGCGTATGCTGTGGAGGGTCACTTCCTTTCGATTGACCGTTATTTTTATGGCGGTCTTTTTTCTGTTTTCTGTGCTGTTGGTCAGTGTCTCTTTGTTCACCGTCACAACCGCGCTCCACCGCGAAGCACGCAATGTCATCAATGAAGAGTTGGCCTTGCTCACGCGGGCTGAACGCCGGGGCGGGCTGATTGCGGTCCGGCGAGTTGTAGACGCCAGATCCCGCGCGCCAGGTGCCAGCTTATACCTTTTGTTTGATGGCACCGGACAGGTGTTTGCTGGCAATGTCCGTCGTTTGCCTGGCGAACTGTTAAACCGCACCGGTTGGATAAATGAGGCCTTCGAATACCGTCTGTTAGATGGGCTGGAGCGCCGCAGACCACCCCGTAGAAATGGTATCATCATCGGTCCGCGCGGTCCCCACGACCGGGTGGCCATTGCGAGAGTTGTGAACCTTGACCAGGGGATCCGCTTGCTCGTTGGTCGAGATTTCGGTCAGGCCCAGCGGTTCCGCAGCATCATTTTTGTGGTTTTGACCGTAAGTACGATCTCACTTGCACTTATCGCTCTGATTGCATGGTTCTTCCTCGGGCGGCGTGCATTGGGGCGGATTGAAAAAGTCTCGGCGGCCAGTGACCGCATCGTCGGTGGTGATCTGTCCCAGCGATTGCCAATTTCCGGGACTGATGATGAGTTTGACCGCTTGGCTCAATCGCTCAACACCATGCTCGCGCGTATTGAAAAGCTCGATGGGGGCATCAAGGCGATGGCTGACTCCGTTGCGCATGATTTGAAAACACCACTTACCAGATTGCGCAACCGGGCTGAGCTTCTGCTGGTCAGCAGTGATGAGCAGAGCCCCCAGGAGCGCGCCACCAAACTTGGCGAAATGGTCGCGGAAGCTGACCACACCATCCGAATTTTCAACGCACTCCTGATGATCAGTCGAGTAGAAGCGGGTTCGCAAGCGGCGACCCTTGAGCGCGTGGATGCCTGCGCCGTGCTGTCGGATATTGCCGAGCTTTATGAAGCAGTGGCGGACGAGGCCGGTGTGAAGTTGAATTTCTCCATGGCTGAACATAGCGATCAACAGTTTATGGTAACAGCAAACCGCGAATTGCTGGGTCAGGCCCTGTCCAATCTCGTTGAAAACGCTTTGAAATATGCAGTTCGGACTACTTCTGAAGATGAACGGATGGTCACAAATCCCACCGTCATTTCACTGTTTTGCGAGCGGCGGGGAGGGCACTGTGTGCTTGTCGTCGCAGATGATGGACCTGGCATTCCCGCTCAGGACCGCGACCGTGTTTTGCAGCGCTTTGTGAGGCTGGATGACAGCCGATCAAAGGCAGGCTCCGGATTGGGGTTGGCGCTGGTGAATGCGGTGGCAAAACTAAGCGGGGGAGTTCTCCAGCTTTGCGACAATGAACCCGGCTTAAGGGCGGAGATGAAACTGCCCGTGGCTGGAACGAAGGTCTGAAACAGACCTTTGCAACGCAAACAGAAAGAACCCCCTATGAACAATTTCGTCAAAATCACCACCATTGCCTCTTTGGCCCTTGCCCTTGGCGCCGGCGCAGCGCTGGCTGACAATGATCGCCGTGGCGGCCTGCGTGCTATGGATACCGACAATAGCCGGTCAATCAGCCTTGCCGAGTTTGAAGCTGCCATGGCCAGCCGCTTTGCAGAGTTTGATTCCAACGGTGATGGCACAATTTCCAGTGAAGAGCTGCTGGCCATCGTGTCCGCATCGGATGATCGACGCCTGGAACGTCGTGCAGCGCGCATTCGTGGGCTTGATGCAAACTGGGACGGGCAGTTGACCAGCGCAGAGCTGCAGGCTGCCAGCGCGTCTGCATTTGAGCGGCGCGACATCAATAATGACGGTCAGTTGGACCGTTCCGACCGCCGTGGCAGCGGTCGCGATGGTGGCAAAAGTGGTAGAGGCGGCGACCGTCGCTAGTCTTGTCGAAGTCTGGTGCCGCCGCATATTGCGGTGGCACCGCTCGAAGAAGTCAGGCGACGGCTTCCTTCGCTTCGCCGAGCATCAGGTCGTTGTCCAATAGCTCATCACCTATATCGGGTTCGCCCACCAACTCGCACGGCAACACACAAGTGATGCACGTTCCACTTCCGACATCCGATGAGATGTCCATTGAGCCGCCATGCAGCTCGATCAGGGATCGCGCTATAGCCAAGCCAAGTCCGGTGCCGTTGTGATTGCGGGTCATCTGGTTTTGAACCTGCACAAATGGCCGTCCCACCATCTCCAGCCGTTCTTCTGGTATGCCTATGCCAGTGTCCTCAATGGCGATGACCACTGATCCGCTCAGGCGCGCTGCGCGAACCCACACCTTGCCACCATCCACGTTGAACTTCACTGCGTTTGAAAGAAGGTTCAAAAGGACCTGCTTGAACGCGCGGCGATCGACGCGAGCCATCAGTCCATCTTCGATTTCGTCTATGATTTCGATATTCTTTTCGTCGGCCTGGAGTTCCAGCACCCGCAGGCTGTCTCGCACGGACTGACAGACCAGCATATCTTCCGGCTCGATTTCCATTTTACCGGCTTCGATCTTCGACATGTCCAGAATGTCATTGATGACATTGAGAAGGAACTGGCCACTTTGGTGGATGTCGTTGCTGTACTCTTCGTAGCGCGCACTCCCCAGATCGCCGAACATTTTGCTGGTCAGCACTTCAGAGAAACCCAGAATAGCGTTCAGCGGCGTCCGTAACTCGTGGCTCATGGCGGCCAGAAATTCGGATTTAGCCATATTGGCTTCTTCGGCGTTGATTTTTTCCACTTCCAGTCGCTCGGCCAGAAGATGGTTGTGGGCGGCTTGGTCTTTGGCCTGTTCCTCGGAGCGCTCAAGGGCTCGAACCGTTGCGATCAATCGCTGTTCATGCTGCTTTAATTGCTGTTGCTGGTTCTTCAGATCTGTGATGTCCGCGCCAACGGCCACGTAACCGCCATCGCTGGTTTGGCGAATATTTGTTTGCAGCCAGCGTCCGTCGGCCATGCGGGTTTCAAAGCTGCGATTTGCAAACAGATCGCCCGACATGCCCGGCGAGCTGGTTGAAGAACTCACAAGAGCGGTTTTTGCCGGATGTGCGTGGGCAAATATTTTTGCGATGTCGGTGCCGCGTTTCACCTGTTCGTCGCGCAAACGATAGGTTTTCTGGAACTTGGCATTGCACTGAACCAGTTGACCAGCGCTGTCCCAGAGAACAAAGGCTTCCGATGTAGAGGCAATAGCGTCGTGCAGCCGCTGGTCAGCCGTCCGCTCACGCTCTTCCATTTTGCGCTGTTCGGTAATGTCGACTGCAATGCCGATGAGCTGTAGCTGACCCCGCTTGCGTTCCACCACTTCAGCACGAGTGCGCAACCACACCCAATGGCCGTCGGCATGGCGCATGCGAAACGCCCGATCCATGACCGTCAAATGACCATCGGCGATCTCTTCAGCCACTTCAAACAAATTGGTGTCGTCGGGGTGCATCAATTGCACCACTTCGCCAAAGCCCATCACACGCGTTGACGCTGGATACCCCAGCATTGTGTGCATCGAGCTGGACCAGTAGATGCGCCCCCGGGCCAAGTCCCAATCCCACAGGCCGCAGCGGCCGCGGGTGAACGCTGTCTCCATGCGGGCATGCCGTTCGGTATGAATGGCGGATTGCTCGGCGCCACGGGCTGCCTGAAAATAATAGGCATAGAGCAGCAACACCAATGCTGCGCCTGTGAGCATGAAAAGCAGTACGTTCAGCGAAACCCGGTCACGCACCGGCGCAAATGCTTGGTTTCTGTCGCCAAGAACGGTGATGGTGCCCGCGGTTTTGCTGCGACCGTTTGCAAGCGTGGTCTGTATTCGCATGTGGGATGCGAAATAGTTGCGACCGTCCGGCCCGATAATACTGCCGACGCCGGCCCGCTCCGCAAATATTGCAAGAGCGGATTCAGCCGGAATGATTTCGTGAATGTTCTTGCCGATTATCGTGTGATCGGCGGGGAGGGTGGCGAAGATTTCGCCGTCCTCATCGGCCACATAAAGGCGTTTTGAGCCCCCAAAGCCTACATTTCGGAAGTTGGCGTCAAATTGCGCATCCAAGATATTGCGAGCTGCCATGGCGCGGGACGCTCTGCCCCGGCGCTCAAAGGCACCGGGCAGTGACAGTGCTGCAATCTTGGCGATATTGGCCGTGCTCAGCTTTTCACGAAACTCCACATGCTCCGCCTGATTGGCCAAAGCGAAAAAGCGCGTAGCAGCAAAAATAATGAGAAACACGATTATGCTGATCGGCAGCAGGTGCCGGATCCAGGTTTCACGATGGCGGCGAGCTGAGTATTCCGGCTCCGCAACCATGCTGGCGTGGCCGTCGAGATCCCGATGCACGCGTGACGACTCACGCTGCGTTCTGGAATCATCAGTCTGCCTTGAGGACGCGCGCAACCACTCGGTCACGCGGAATCCTTCCGCATGTGCCATGCTTTCCCCAGTACTTGAAACTCAATTCGACGCCCCTGCCGAATCACCCCATTAGAATCGCACGCGAATCGTCTGCGCAAGCGTCTGGGCCGAAAATTTTACAAGGCGCGGCTCCTCTTTTCCCTTGACGAAATCCCAAAGCGGCTGATTTGGCTCGGCGGGTATCAAATCGTGAGGTTTTCTTGCTAATTTGCGAGGGTGCGCGACAGAATGTCCGCTACATCTCTGGATAGATTTGGAGTGGCCAACAACCGTTCCAGCGCTGTTTCGGCCAGCTTGCGGCGACCCGGCTCAAGCGTGCGAATAGACCTAAAGGCCGTCAGAAGCCGCGCCGCCACCTGCGGATTGCTTGTATTGAGCCGAGCAACGCTCTCGGCCACAAATGTGTAACCGCTTCCATCTGCCTTGTTGAAGCCAGTCAGGTTTGCCATCGCAAATGTGCGCACAAGGGCGTAGACGCGGTTCGGGGTTTCCCATGAGAAAGCGGAATGGTCCGTCAAGCGCGCCACCCGATCCAATGCATCCGCGCCGGTCAGCCGGGCCTGCAATCCCAGCCAAAGATCCATGACCAGAGGCTCGTGCTTGTAGGTGGCCTCGAACTCTGACAGCGCCGCTTCGCTCAATGTCCCATTTTCGTGGTGCGCGAGTGCACTCATGGCCGCCAACCGATTGGTCATATTGTCGGTGGTCTCGAACTGCCGTTTGGCACGCTCCGCATATTCCGGTTTTCCGGTGCGGACCAAAAGATCGAGACACATATTGGCCAGCTGTCGTCCGCCAGCGCCATCGGCACCAGGGTCGTAGGCGCCAGCAGGCATCGCCGCTTCGTATTGCGACACAAGTGCCGGTTCCAATTGGATTGCCAGTGCATCTGCCTGCGATTTACATATCGAATGCAGTTGATCGGAGTCCACATCCTGCCCAATTTCCTGCGCCAGGCGGCCAGCGTCCGGTAGCTTCAGGCACAATGCGCGGAAGGCGGCGTCGAGGCTGCTGTCGGTAATGATCGAGCCGATGGCGTCTCCGAGGCCGGCCTTTGCGGTGATGATTTCAGCGGCTGAGCTGCCATCAATGACCGCCTGTTTCTGGGCGGTGATCGCAACGTCCTGCAAGGCCTGCCATCGGTTGAACGAGTCGGTATCGTGCGCCGCAAGATGCAGGCGGTCCTCTAGCGATTGTGGAAAATCAAATTTCACTGGAGCTGAAAATCCGCGACCCATAGACAGAGTCGGTTTGTCCGTGAGACCATGCCCGGCCTCGAACGTAACGGTTTGGCTCATGGCATCGAGCTCAATCTGCCCCGTTTCCAGCTCGTGGCCATCAGGGTCCAAAAGTCCATAAGCCAGCGGAATGGTCATGGCGCGCTTGGTGCGTTTGTCTGGCGTGGCGGGCAGCTGTTGAGCCAGCGTTATAGTGTAAGCCGCCGCGTCCCAGTGCTCACGCACTTCCACCGTCGGCGTGCCAGCCTGGGAATACCAGAGCGCAAACTGGTCCAGATTGCGCCCGCTGGTCTCACTGAAGCATGCCAGCCATGCCTCGATGGTGGTCGCCTCGCCATCATGGCGCCGGAAATAAAGATCGACGCCTTTCCAGAATGGCTCCTCGCCAATGAAAGTGCGCAGCATCCGCACGACTTCCGAACCTTTCTCATAGACAGTTGCCGTGTAGAAATTGTTGATCTCGCGGTAGCTGTCGGGCCGTACGGGGTGGGCGAGCGGGCCGGCATCTTCGGGAAACTGGGCCGCCCGCAGCAGGATCACATCTTCGATGCGCTTCACCGCCGCGGACCGCATGTCGGCAGAGAATTCACTGTCGCGGTAAACTGTCAAACCTTCTTTGAGGCATAGCTGAAACCAGTCGCGGCAGGTGATGCGGTTCCCCGTCCAATTGTGGAAATACTCGTGGGCTATCACCGCTTCGATCGCGGCGTAGTTTGCATCCGTCGCAGTGTCGGGGGACGCCAGCACGAGCCTGTCGTTGAAAATGTTCAGTCCCTTGTTTTCCATCGCACCCATGTTGAAGTCGGACACAGCGACGATCTGAAAAATATCCAGATCATATTCGCGGCCCCAAACTTCTTCGTCCCAGGCCATGGAGCGCTTGAGGGCATCCATCGCGTAGTCGGCCTGATTTTCTTTTCCGTGTTCAACATAGATGCGCAGTTCCACGTCTCGCCCG
The DNA here is from genome assembly GCA_038749385.1 of Pseudomonadota bacterium. Lineage (GTDB taxonomy): Bacteria > Pseudomonadota > Alphaproteobacteria > Rhizobiales > Rhizobiaceae > JBCBXA01. The sequence continues at coordinate 7,446 of JBCDIB010000005.1, forward strand.
CTCATGGTTGTGAAGCGGTCGGTGATATGCCCCAGATCACCCGCCACCAGGGCGAACAGATAGGCGGGTTTGGGGTGGGGGTCATGCCACACTGCAAAGTGGTGACCGTCCTTCAACTCACCACTGTCCTCCAGATTGCCATTGCCCAGCAGCACCGGATTTGTGGCTTTGTCCGCTTCTATGCGTGTGGTGAAGACGCTCATTACATCCGGACGGTCCGGGTAGAAGGTGATCCGCCGGAAACCTTCGGCCTCGCATTGGGTGCAGTAGTTCCCGCAGGACCGGTAAAGGCCCATCAGCTGAGTATTCGTGGTGGGATTTATCTCGGTGTAAACAGTGACAACGAAGTCGCCCTGTTCCGGCAGGTTTTTGAGGGTCAGACCTTCTTCATGTAACTCAAGCTGATCATCGGTAAACAAGACGCCATTCAATTTGCCCTCCAAAAAGGTCAAATCATCCCCGTCCAAAACCAACGGCGCATCGACTGGAGCATGTGCCGCTCGGCGCAAATGCATTTCGTTGCCAACCACAGTTTTTTCAGGGTCCAACTTTACATGCAGTGACACCGACAAGACCTCAAAGTCGAAAGGTGCATAGTCGGATAGGTGAAACATCTGGCCTGTGTCGGTGCGCATGGTATGTCCTTGGCGGCGGGCAAAGCGAATGTGCCCAAATCAGTTTTAAGACACGGGATGTAACCGATGACACCTGCCACGCAAACAGTGCTTGCCGCATTGGCCGATCACACCAGGACCCAAGGTCTGGAAAATATGCGCGCACTGTTTGATGCCGATACCGGTCGTTTTGAGCGGCACAGCCATCGCTTGGGAGACCTGTTGTTTGATTTTTCCAAGCACATGGTGGACGCGCGTTCTGTGGAACTGTTCGCGGATGTGGTGGATGCGGCGGGCCTTGGGGAAGCCCGCGAAGCCATGTTCAGCGGCGCTCCGATCAACACCACTGAGGACCGGGCGGTGCTGCACACGGCGCTGCGAAACCAGTCGGACTCACCGGTCATGGTGGATGGTGTTGATGTGATGCCCGGTATCCGTGACGTGCTGGCCAGCATGCGGGCTTTCGCCAACGCAATCCGCAATGGCGAGATTTCTGGAGCCGGTGGCAAGTTCACCGATGTGGTGAATATCGGCATAGGTGGATCGGACCTGGGCCCCGCGATGGCCGTGCGTGCGCTGGCACCTTATGCCAAAGGTCCGCGCTGCCACTTCATCTCAAATGTGGATGGTGCAGATCTGACGGATAAGCTGGCAGGCCTCAACGCCGGCACCACACTGTTTCTGGTCGCCTCCAAGACTTTCACCACGCAGGAAACCATGACCAATGCGCGGTCCGCCCGCGCGTGGCTGGTGGAGCGGCTCGGCGAAGACGCTGTCGCTCGTCATTTTGCGGCGCTGTCCACCAATCTGGAAGCAACAGCGGCATTTCCCATTCCAGAAGATCGCACTTTTGGTTTTTGGGATTGGGTGGGTGGTCGCTATTCCATCTGGTCAGCCATCGGCCTTTCGCTGATGCTGGCCATTGGCCTGGACGGTTTTGATAAGATGTTGGCCGGTGCCCACGCCATGGATGAGCATTTCCGCACCTCCGATTGGCCCACAAACATGCCGGTGCAGATGGCGATGCTCGGCGTCCTGTATCGCAATGTGCAGGGCTACAGCACCCACGCCGTGCTGCCTTACGAAGACCGTCTGGCCCGCTTTCCCGCCTATCTGCAGCAGCTCGATATGGAGTCCAACGGCAAGGGCACGACGAAGGCTGGCGGGCGCGTGGCGAACGACACAGGCCCCATCGTCTGGGGCGAACCGGGCACCAACGGTCAGCACGCATTTTACCAGCTGATCCACCAGGGCACCGATGTGATCCCCTGCGATTTTCTGTTGGCCCGCAACAGCCAGGATGGTCTGCCGGAACACCATAGCAGGCTTGCGGCCAATTGCTTTGCGCAATCCGAGGCTTTGCTGAAGGGAAAGAGCGAAGCGCAGGCATTCGATGAATTGCTGGCCAAGGGAATGGGCAGCGCCCATGCAAAAGCGCTCGCGCCGCACAAAATGTTCCCCGGCAACCGGCCCTCCACCACCATAGTTTATGACAGGCTTGATCCGTCAACGCTGGGCAAGCTGATCGCGCTTTACGAGCACAAAGTATTCGTCATGGGTGTTGTGTGGGACATCAATTCGTTTGACCAGTGGGGCGTGGAGCTGGGCAAGGAATTGGCAGGTTCGCTGCTGCCTATGGTGCAGGGTGACGAGGCCGTGGGAGGGCGAGACGCCAGCACCGAAGGATTGGTGAGAGACTTTCTTGCCGGATAGGCGTGCGGTCAGCCCGGATTGCCCTGTCGGTTGTATGGCGTAGCCACAAGCTGCTGTTGGCGCACGGCTTCGCGGTAAATGGTGTAGATCGCCGCCCCCACGATGATGACCGCGCCAATGTAAAAGGTGGCGTCCGGCACATCGCCAAAGAAAAGCCAGCCGAAAGCGACGGCAAATATCAGCCGCACGTAGTCCAGCCCTGCCAGGAACGATGCCTCTCCATATTTGAAGCCTGTTACGTTGAGCATTTGCGCCGACCAGGTGATGCCCGCCAGTGCGATGAATAAGAGCCATTCATAGAAAGTCGGCCATACCCAGTTTGCGATGGCAAACGGGCCCAACGCGACGGCTACCCCCACTATGAGAAAGGTCACTGTGCGCTGTGCCCCATCAAGTTGCGCCAGTTTGCGGTTGAGAATGCCAACGCCGCCAATGGTGGCCGCAGCAAAGAACGCGAACAGTGAATAGATGGAGAACGCATCGCTACCCGGCCGCATGACGATTATCACGCCGATAAAACCCACTGCCACCGCTGACCATCGGCGTATGCCCACATATTCCGACAAAAACCATGTCGCGAACAATGTGATGAAAAAGGACCGAGCAAAGCCGATGGTCGTGCTTTCTGCCAGTGGTAATTCGATCACTGCGGTGAAGCCAATTGTTATGGATGTCAGCGCCAGCAACACCCTTAACGCCTGAAGCTTGGGCGCGTTGGACCGAAAGGTATCGGCAAAATGGTCAGCGATGATGGGCAGCATGATCGCCGCCATGAAAATCTGCCGAACGAATATGATTTGCGGCACGGAAAACCGGTCGCCCAGCAGCTTGATGATCAGCACCATAACGGAAAACAGCACGGTGGCCGTCAACACCAGCACCGCGCCTTTGCTGCCATCTGGCAGGTTCAGGAGCCGTTTGGGAAGAATGCGTTCAAGAAGGGTAGGCGGGTTGGACACGAATGGCCCCTTTCAACCCATGTTTCTGCTTCTCAAACCGCCGCGTCAACCAAGTGAGATGTTCAAGCGGTGAAAATCGTCGCGGCGGCGCATTTTGGCGCGACAATTGGTTGCCACGCCCCACTTCCCGTTCCACGCTTAATCAAATTCGGCAGACCTCACAGCCTGGAGACAGCCATGAACATGCAAGCCCCCAAATCCTTCGGCGCCACATCAGCGGGCGTTGGCGCCAACGTAAAGCGCAAGGAAGATGATGCCCTGCTGCGGGGCAATGGCCACTTTACGGCAGACGACATTCCCGTCGGCGCGCTGCGCATGGTGGTGGCGCGCTCCGCTTTCGCCAGCGCTGATTTTTCAATTGCCAATTTGGACGATGTCAAAGCCATGGACGGCGTGCGCATGGTGCTCACTGCCGCCGATTTGACGCAATATGGTGATCTGCCGTGCGAGGCCATGCGAAAGCAAAAAGACGGCAGCGAAATGAACGGTGCCGATATTCCACTCCTGGCCAAGGGCCGGGCTTGCTATGTAGGAGACGCGCTGGCGATCGTGATTGCCGACACCGAGCAGCAGGCAAATGACGCCGCTGAGGCGCTGGATGTTGATTATTCCAATACGCCCGTGGCTGCGGAAACTGCCACCGCTCTGGATGCTGACACACCGGTCGTGCATCCAAGTCTTGGCACAAACCTGGCCGGTCATATTTTTGAAGGCGACGACGCCAAGACGGACGCCGCTTTTGCCAAAGCCGCCCGGGTCACGGAATTGACGCTGGTCAACAATCGGCTCGTGTCCAACTTCTTGGAGCCCCGAGCCTGCGTGGCGGAGGTTGACGATGACCGGATGACACTGACCACCGGCACGCAGGGCGTGCATTCTGTGCGCAAGATCATTGCCGAGAAGATCATGCGGATACCCCTCGAAAACCTGCGCGTCATCACGCGGGACGTGGGTGGCGGTTTCGGCACCAAGGCCTTTGTCTTCCGGGAATACCCGCTCGCGTTGATCGCCGCCCGTGAGCTTGGTCGCCCTGTGGCTTGGGTGGGCACACGCACCGAGCATTTTCTCACCGACGCTCAGGGCCGCGATAATCTGGTGACCGCCAAAATGGCCATGGATGAGAACGGCAAATTCCTTGGTCTGAAGATAGACCTGACGGCCAATATGGGCGCGTACCTCAGCCAGTACGCCCCGTTCATTCCATGGCTTGGCGCTTCCATGGCAACCGGCCTTTACGACATACCGGCGATGTCCATGGACATGTACTACGTGTACACCAACACTTGCCCAGTGGACGCTTATCGTGGGGCGGGGCGACCTGAAGCAACCTATCTCATCGAAAGGTTGGTGGACGCCTGCGCGGCGGATTTAGGCACGGACCGGATCGCTTTGCGCAAACTCAACTTCATTCAGCCTGACCAGTTTCCTTACAAAACCCCGGCTGGCCGTACCTACGATGTGGGCGAATTTGCCAAGCACCTCGACCTTGCCATGGCCGATGTTGACTGGGCGGGATTTGAGACCCGTCGCGCCGAGGCTGCCGCACGCGGCAAGTTTCGTGGGATAGGCTGCGCCACTTACATTGAAGCCTGCGCTTTTGCCGGCTCCGAACCTGCCGTCGCCCGTCTCAATGAAGATGGAACAGCCACTATTTTCATTGGCACGCAAACCAATGGGCAAGGTCATGCGACAGCTTACGCCCAGTTCGCCGCGGACAAATTGGGCCTCGACATTGACGCCATTGAGGTACGTCAGGGTGATACGGACGAATTGGCCAGCGGTGGGGGCACTGGCGGCTCGCGCTCAATTCCCCTGGGGGGCGTGTCCGTGTCGCGCGCATCGGAAACCCTGGCGACCCATATCAAGGCGCAGGCCGCCGAGATGCTGGATTTGGACCCATCGGAGATTGAACTTTCGGAAGGTGTTGCACGCCACGCCGGCGGCAACGCCTTCGTTCCCTTCGCCGATATTGCGGCGGCATGCGATGAGGTGCTCAGCGCCACCGCGACTTTCAAACAGGAAGAGGCCACCTATCCAAATGGCACCCATGTGTGCGAGTTGGAGGTAGACCCGGACACGGGCATAACCGAGATTATTGCTTACACAATTGTCGATGATTTCGGAGTGGTGGTGAATCCGCTTCTGCTGCAGGGGCAAGTGCATGGCGGCGTGGTGCAAGGCATCGGCCAATGTCTGACCGAGCGCACCGTTTATGATGATGAAGGGCAACTGCTCAGTGCATCCTTTATGGATTATACCATGCCTCGGGCGGATGATGTGCCCTTCATCGGCTTCTCCACCCACAATGTGCCATCCATCACCAATGCCATGGGCATTAAAGGCGCTGGGGAGGCGGGCACCATCGGCGCTTGCCCATCGGTGATGAATGCGATGTTGGACGCGCTGCACCACGGTTGCGGCGTAACTGAGCTCGATATGCCGGCCACACCGCACATCGTGTGGCAGACCATATCGGACGCAAGAACGAAGGCGGCCTAGCTGCCTTCGTCTGTCTCGTCGGCCCGTGGGTCAAACTCATAGGTTTGCGGCGTGTTGGTGCGCGCCATGCCAAGCGACTGAAATTCAACTCCGTCAAAATCGTCTGGCCGCGCATTGCGGGTCAGACGCCAAAGCGCAAAAATTGCAATGCCGATGTGTCCGATGGATGTGACGGCGAACATGCCGCTGGGGCCGATACCTTCAAGCAGGGCTGCTGTGGCCAGCGGCCCCACCATCGTGCCCACACCGTAGATCACCAGCAGGCCGGATGCCGTTTCCACAAAGTCAGATGCGTCGGCAAAATCATTCGCATGGGCGACGAACAGCGAATAGATGGTGAAAAGCACTGAGCCGAACAAAAACATCAGTCCGAAGAACAACAGCGATCCGCCGGCGCCACTGGACGCAACCGCATAAAGCGCAGTGCCGGAAATTGCACCAAAACCCCCGCAAGCGATCATGATGTAGCGGCGGTCCACCATGTCGGACGCTTTGCCGATGGGATATTGAAACACCATGCCGCCGGCCATCGCCAAGCCCATCATCAATGCGATGTTGGCGTTGGTCAGGCCGATCTGATCGCCAAACACCGGCGCAAATGACGACCAGGCACCGCCAATTATGCCCGCCAGAAACGACCCGACAACGGCCACCTGACTGTTGCTGTAAAGCTTGCGGAAATTAATGGAAACGTGGCTCAAAGGTGCCGGGCTCTGCACACCTGTCAGCGCCGTCGGCAACACCGCCAGCGTAAAAGCCATGGCTGTGGCCATGAATAGAAGTGACGTTTGTGGATCAGCCAGTGGCAGGGTGAACTGCCCTGCCATCAGCGCCAGCTGTGTGATGATCATGTAAATGGAAAACACCGAACCACGGTTGGTGTTTGTCGTGCGCTCGTTCAGCCAGCTTTCAAGGATCATGTAGCTACCGGCTACGCCCACACCCATGGCTGCACGGACGACAAACCACATGATGGGATGAACGATGATGGCGCTCAATAGCACCAGTGTGGACAGGGTGGCCGCCAGTGCCCCGAACGCGCGTATGTGCCCCACATTGCGCACCGAATATGGCACCAGAAAACAACCCGCTGTGAAGCCAAATGCATAGCCCGTGGCGATGGCACCGATGGCAGTCGGGCCAAACCCTTCAAGCTGGGCGCGAATGGGCACCAGAAGCGAATAAAGCCCATGGCTGAACATGAAGAACGCCGTGGAAATGAGAATCGGAGCGAAGGGACGAAGTTGCGGCACGGCATCACCCAATGGCAAACGAGAGGCAGACAAGAGTTTGTACTGAACGCGGATAGTCGAGCCGTTTAGTGCCTGGACAGGGCAATGCAGTCGCATCTCAAATCGTGCGTTTTGCGGGCGCATACGCCTGGTTATGTCGCGGCGCAAACGAAAAATGCGCGGCGGCCAAAGTTTGTTTTGCCGGCGACCTGAATGTCGCTTGGAGGCTATTGGCTGAGGTGATTTTGCAGTGCCAGCAAGTCTTGCCACGCCAGGCGTTTGTGAGCCGGTTGTTGCAGCAGATAGCGCGGCGTGAGGGATGTCAGCATCATGGAAGTGGTGTCGCCAACTTCTGGCTCGTGCCACGTTCCGCGAAGTTGCATCACGCTCTTTGGCTTATGTTCGCCTAGCGACAGCATCCGGTGGGGCAGGGCACCAAGGCCGAGTGCGGTTTTGGTGCCAAGCAATTCCAGATGCCGGAGCAGAAATGGCGTGCACATGGCCACTTCCGCAGGGGTTGGTTGACGGTTGCCCGGCGGGCGCCACGGCAATGCGACGGTGAGATAAACTTCGTCCTTAGCCAAGCCGATGGCCCGCAGCATGGCGTCCAGCAGGCGGCCCTCATCGCCGGAAAACATATCACCCGTCCGGTCATCATCCTTGCCCGGTGCGTCGCCGATTACGACCAGTTTTGCATCGGTAGAGCCAGCGGCGAACAGGGTGGCGTTGGCCGTACGCTTTAGGCTGCAATGGGGAAAGGCTTCGATGGTAGCGCGCAGATCGTCCAGCGTGGCGGCAGTCTTGGCCGCCATTTGCGCGGCGGCAACGGCTTCAGTTTCCGCAACCTGCGTGACGGGAGCAATGGCCACTTGTGGCTGGGCGGCATCCTGGCGGCGCGGTTTTTCGGCCGTCAGATGAGCCGGCAAGTTGAGGGCAGGAGTAGCGGCCGAAGATGTGGTTTGTTCAAAATGGTTGACCGGCGCATCGGAAAGACAACTTTCCACCCCGCATTCGGCATGAAAACGCACCACATCCAGCAGGGCTGCAGCGCTCATATTTTCCAAATCTGGATGTTGTGTTTCGGTCAAGATGGTTCGTGGCTCCAATAGGTCGCTTTGTTGCACGTAAGCCCAGTGCGGCGCGAGTCTTGATGCTGTCCATGCAACCAAACTTTGCGGGTGGGGCTGCGAACACGACCCAGCTTGTGGGTAAAAGATGCCAAAAGGTCTCCGTGCTTCCGGCGCGCTCAACCGGCTATCGCTCACTGCGATCACAATGGAGAAGCTATGTTTCCCCTTGGATTTCCGTTCACGTGGATTTCCCGCTCCTTTGATGTTTTGCACCAATTGAAGGTCTGCACCCTCAATGGTCTCGCCCGTTGATCTCTTGCACCAACGATCACCTTCGCCCCCTGACTTCCTCCGTTTTCGCCCCATTGTTTCTTGCGACATTGTTTGACGTAAACGTAAGCGTAAGATATTGTGACCGTTGCCCATCGCTTTCACCTGCAAGGGGCGTCTTTGGATTAAAAGTCCGCTTGGGTCTTTTGAGGGGCAGGTCAGGTGGCCATTGCTTGCAGCAAAACTGGCACTGCGCCACGCTGACAAGTTCTGGCCTAAGGTTGGGGGCGAAACAGCGCGCATTTGTCCCCGCCTGTGCGACGTTCAAGGCTTTTGGGCAGCTGCCAGAAGAGGTAGCATCAGATAAGAATTTTCCGTGCTGCGTGCGCGACGATCCATAGGAATGACGCAATGACCGACACCACCGCCGAGCTTCCCGAGCGCGAGAGCATGGAATTTGACGTGGTGATCGTGGGGGCAGGGCCCTCCGGCCTCGCTGCATCCATCCGCCTAAAGCAGAAGAACCCCGACCTTAATGTCGTGGTGCTGGAAAAGGCAGCCGAAGTGGGTGCGCACATTCTATCCGGCGCGGTTGTTGACCCGTCCGGCATTGACGAGCTTTTGCCCGGCTGGCGGGACGAAGAGGGCCATCCCTTCACAAACCCGGTGACGAAGGACAAGTTCTATTTCCTTGGACCGGCTGGCGGCATCACACTGCCCAACTTCCTAATGCCGCGCCTCATGAACAATCACGGCAATTTCGCGGTATCGCTGGCCAATGTTTGCCGCTGGTTGGGAGAGAAAGCTGAAGCGCTTGGCGTGGAAATCTACCCCGGTTTCGCCGCGGCCGAGGTTTTGTACAATGACGAAGGCGCGGTCATTGGCGTGGCCACCGGCGACATGGGTATTGGCCGTGATGGCAAGCCGGGTCCGCAATATGAGCGCGGCATGGCGCTGCTTGGCAAATATGTATTCTTTGCCGAAGGGGCACGCGGCTCATTGGCCAAAAAGCTGATCGCGGAGTTCGCTCTGGACAAGGATTCCGAGCCGCCCAAGTTCGGCATAGGCCTCAAGGAGTTGTGGGAGGTAGATCCTTCACAGCACAAGCCGGGCCTCGTGCAACACTCCTTTGGCTGGCCGCTGAACAACAAGACCGGCGGTGGCTCGTTCCTTTATCACCTGCCGGACAATCAGGTGGCGGTGGGCTTCGTGCTGCACCTCAATTACGAAAATCCATATCTATCTCCGTTTGATGAATTCCAGCGGTTCAAGACGCATCCGAAAATCGCTGACGTGTTCCATGGCGGCAAGCGCATCTCCTACGGCGCGCGGGCCATAACTGAAGGTGGCTATCAATCGGTGCCACGGCTGTCGTTTCCCGGTGGCGCGCTGATTGGTTGTTCGGCGGGCTTCACCAATGTGCCGCGCATCAAGGGCAGCCATAACGCCGTGCATTCTGGCATTCTGGCAGCAGATTATGCCTTGGAAGCACTGGCCGCTGGTCGCGAAAACGATGAGTTGGTGGGTTATGAAAACGCCTGGCGCACATCCGCCATCGGCAAGGACCTCAAGCTGGTACGCAATGCCAAGCCCCTCTGGTCCAAATTTGGCACCACCCTTGGTGTGGCGCTGGGCGGCCTGGATATGTGGACAAATGAGCTTTTCGGCTTCTCCTTCTTTGGCACCATGAAGCACGGCAAGCCTGACTATAAAGCGACGGGTAAGGCCTCAAAATTCAAGCCAATCGAATATCCAAAGCCCGATGGAAAGCTCACTTTTGACAAGTTGTCCTCTGTGTTCCTTTCCAGCACCAACCACGCAGAAGAGCAGCCAGTGCATCTGGTGGTCAAAGATATAGAACTGCAGCATTCAAGCGAGTTGCGCGAATTTGCCGGCCTGTCGAGCCGTTACTGCCCGGCAGGAGTGTACGAATGGGTGGATGCCGACGGAAACAACATTCCGGCGGAAGACCGTGCGAAAGCCAATGGCGGCTCGCGCTTTGTCATCAACGCGCAGAACTGCGTGCATTGCAAAACCTGCGATATCAAAGACCCGAACCAGAATATCAATTGGCAGCCGCCACAGGGCGGCGAAGGGCCGGTCTACCCGAACATGTAATGTTCGGTTAGCCGCCCTGTCTTGGCCGCCCTGCATTTTGGTGTGATTGGCGGAGCACCGCCAATCCTTGCGGCGAAGGGCCGGTCTACCCGAACATGTGATGTTCGGTTAGCCGCCCTGTCTTGGCCGCCCTGCATTTTGGTGTGATTGGCGGAGCACCGCCAATCCTTGCGGCGAAGGGCCAGATCCTTCTGAACATCCGTAGTTTCTTTTCATCCACAAAATAGCGATGGTTTGCTCTTGTTCTGCATCGCAAACTATTTTGGGGATGGAACCTCAAGATGCAGATTAATCTCGCTGACCTGCGTAGAAACGCGCGCGCTCAAGCCGAGGCAGCAAATCATCAAAATGCTTAACGTGTGCTTCTATCCAGCGAACTTCATCTGCGTTTCATTTTTCTTTTCGTAAGAGAATGGCGACTCGCCGCGCAAACCAGGGAGGCGGCAATTCACCCTCACGGAACAATTTCACCAAGAAGCGAGCTTGGCAGTCTAGTAGCCATGAGAGATTATCTTTGTTCGCGGGAATAGCGGTGGCTTGCCCCTGTTCGTTCATGGCGTAAATATCGCCGAAGCCCAAGGCCTGCCCGTAAGTTTTTCCCGACCAGAGAGCTGATAGTCGTTGCTCTTTTAATGGTGCAGCCAAAGTATCCATTTCACTGTGAGAAAGACGCTCTCGTTGTTCGAGCAAGCAGCAGATCTGTTGAAATCGGTATTCGGTCAATAGGTTCTACCGGGCTATGGGAATGCGTTGCGGTTCTACTAGGTCAATAAGATTTACCAGACTGGCAAAGTTCTGGCAGAACCAAAACTTCAACCTCAGGCAGTCTTATCAAACAACAGTCTTACACCCAGAGCGCCCATAAGGGTGCCGGCCACGCGGTCAAACCAGGTTTTGCCCGATAGGAAGGCGCGGCGGGCCGTGGGTGTCGAGAGTGCGAAGGCGAAGCCGGTGTAGGCTATCACCTCCAGGACGAAATGATTGACCACAATCAGGGCTGTTCCACCAACTGGCAGCCCGGCGGAAAAGATGACAACAATGATCGCACCCGCGAAAAGAACAGATTTCGGATTGGACAAATTAATCAGCACCCCACTGCGGAAGCCCCTCCAAATGGAATGGTTGGCTGTCTTGTCTTCGCCAACAGTCAAAGGCTGTTTCGCACAACGCCACATCCCAATGGCCAAATAAATCAGATAGGCGGCGCCGATGAATTTCATGGCGCCATAGAGCCAAGGCACGATCTCAAACAGGGACGCAAGCCCCAACAATGCGCAGCTGGTCCAGAGTGCAGCCATGATGGCCAGTCCCAGCCCGGTTGCCACACCGACGGCCCGGCCTTCCACAATCGAGTTGCGAATTGACAGCAGCATCGCTGGTCCGGGGGCAAGAATGGCCGCGGCAAGAGTTGCGTTGAAGGCGATCAATTGAGGTGCAGTAAGATCAAGCATGGCCGAACGCTAACCGTGCCTAACTTGATCGTCCAGCACCGCGACCCAACACCGCGACTGAGTGCCTTGAACCAATACCGTGAATAAGTGTTCCCCTACTGGAAACCTTTTCCGCTGGCTCCACGTTCTAGATCACCCCAACAGATCGGAGCTATCCCCATGCGCCTGTCCCTCAAAACCTCTGTCGCCATGTTCGCGGCAGTTGCCCTTACCACGCCAGCCATCACCACGAACGCCTTTGCATTCGAGATAGACGGCAGTGCAGGATCGAAACTGGAAGCAACGGAAATCGCCAGTTTTGACCAGCCTTGGTCGATGACCTTCCTGCCCGATGACACCATGCTGGTTGCGACAAAACCGGGGACGCTGTTCCACGTACAGGCTGACGGCACGTCCACCGAAGTTGGCGGCATGTTTGAAGTTGCCTTTGGCGGCCAAGGCGGCTTGGGCGATGTTGTGCTCCATCCGGACTTCGCAACCAACAACACCATTCTTCTTTCCTTTGCCGAGACCCTCGACAACGGTTCGACGTTCGGTGCTGTGGTGGTGAGCGCAACTTTGGACACATCCGGTGCCGCTCCCGCGCTGACTGACATCAAGCGCTTGTGGGTTCAGGAGCCCAAATTGCCCGGACAGGGCCATTACAGCCACCGCATCGCCTTTGGGCCGGAAGGGTCCGCTCAGGACGGGAAATTATTCATCACCTCTGGCGACCGCCAAAAACAAAGGCCTGCACAGGACTGGAGCGTCAATCTGGGCAAGGTTATCCGGCTGAACGCCGATGGCTCCGTGCCCGCGGACAATCCTTTCCAAGACAAAGGGGAGCTGGCCAAGACTTTCTGGTCCACCGGCCACCGTAACTTGCTGGGCATAGATTTTGACGCCAACGGGCAACTGTGGACCCACGAAATGGGCCCCCGCCACGGTGATGAGATCAATCTGACTTTACCGGGCGAAAACTATGGTTGGCCGCTTGTTTCCTGGGGCGACAATTATTCCGGTGTGCCCATCCCCGATCATGATACCCGCCCCGAATTCAACGCCCCAGAGGCCTATTGGGTGCCCGCCATTTCGCCGTCCGGGCTGGTGATTTACGATGGTGATATGTTTGCCGACTGGCAGGGCGACGCATTTGCGGGTGGCCTTTCCAGCCAAGCGCTCATCCGTATCGATCTGACTGCCGATGGTGCCCAGGAGGCCGAGCGCTTCGAGTGGGGCGAGAGGGTGCGTGAAGTGGAGCAGGGGCCGGATGGCGCGCTCTACGTGCTGCTCGATTCCGGCCCGATGCTGAAGCTCATGTCAGCCGGTTCCGCCAGCTAGTTCAGCAGCACATATTCCGACACGACCGGGTGGTGGTCCGACCCACCACTCGGCAACAACTCGCGGGAAATGAGCCCGAACTCGGGTGAGTGGAGCATATGATCGAGCGGTAGCACTCTGGCCTCGCTCACTTGCATGGTCCCGCCGCTTGGCTTCCAAGTATTCAACAGGCCTGCGGGCACTTGAGTGCCGCTCATGCCTGCCACTCGCGCAACGCCGTTGCTCCAGGGTGAAGCGTTGAAGTCTCCCGCCAGAATGGTTGGACCGTCTAAGCTCTCAAGATGCTCCGACAGCATGCTGATCTGACGATGCTGGCTCATCGGCCACGGCCACCACGCGTGAAAAGACACGAGGTTCACTGGCGTTCCAGCGAGGTCGATTTGGCCAATGCCCAAGCCGCCGGGGTCCGGGCAGGGGTCAACAATTGGAGAAGTGAGCGGCAGGCGCGACACGATTGCGACTGAGTGATAGCGACCTTCGCGGCAATCAAGCTGGTGCGGATGAGTTTCGTTCAGCACTTCGAGAATGGAGCCATTATCCCGGCTCACTTCCTGTAAGAGGATCACATCGGGATCGTCGCGCAGAAGACTGGCTACAGTTTTCTCCGGGTCCACGATCGAAAACAGGATATTCGCCTGCGCCACCCGCAATCGCGGCTTGCCTTCCAGCGGCGCAGCGCCTTCCACAGCCCAGCCACGTTTCACGCCCGGCAGGTGCGGAAAGGTGAGAGCAACAGACACGACCAGCAGCGCCGCGCCGGACGCGAACCAAGTCCATCGCCGAAACGGCAGCAGCACGATCAGGCTGCCAAGCAGTGCCGCGCCAAAGAACATGCGGAACGTTGCAAAGCTGTCGAACGCCGGATGCACCCAACCGAACCAACCGAACACCACCGCCACGCCGAAACCGACGACACCAAGCTGCGCCGCCCGCCGCAGCCAGCGCGCCGAGAACTCTCCAACTCGGCTCACTGAAATGCGGTCTCGTTGAAGCTGCGCAGCTTCCGCGAATGCAACTGTTCCGCCGGTTGGGCCCGCAGTTTCTCCATGGTGCGGATGCCGATATCGAGGTGCTGCGCCACCTGACGCTTATAGAATTCCGACGCCATGCCCGGCAGCTTGAGTTCGCCATGCAGCGGTTTGTCCGACACGCATAACAACGTGCCGTAGGGCACGCGGCAGCGGAAGCCGTTGGCCGCAATGGTGGCGCTTTCCATATCCAGTGCGATGGCACGGCTCTGGCTGAGGCGCTGCACGGGCCCGCGCTGGTCCACCATTTCCCAGTTGCGATTGTCGATGGTGGCAATCGTGCCGGTCCGCATGACTTTTTTCAGTTCATAGCCTTTCAGACCGGTGATCTCCGCCACGCTCTCTTCAAGTGCTACTTGCACCTCTGCAAGTGCGGGTACAGGCACCCAGACGGGCAGGTCGGCGTCAAGCACATGGTCTTCGCGCACATAGGCATGGGCCAGCACGTAATCGCCCAGCGCCTGGCTGTTCCGCAGACCGGCGCAGTGGCCGAGCATCAGCCACGCGTGTGGGCGCAGCACAGCCACATGGTCGGTAATGGTTTTGGCGTTGGACGGGCCGACGCCAATGTTCACCATGGTGATGCCGGCATGGTCTTTGCGGGTGAGGTGATAGGCCGGCATTTGCGGCTGACGCACCGGCACAGCCCCTTCGCTTGGCTCGCTTTCGCCTGCGCGCGTTATCAGATTGCCCGGTTCGATGAAGGCATCATAGCCGCCGCCGCCATCGGCCATCAGCTTGCGTGCCATGGCTTGAAACTCGTCCATGTAGAACTGGTAGTTGGTATACAGCACGAAGTTCTGAAAATGGTCGACATCGGTGGCTGTATAGTGGGCCAGCCGCAGCAGCGAGTAATCAATACGTGGTGCCGTAAACGGTGCCAGCGGTGAAAACTGGCTGTCACCCCCATCGTGCACGCCGTTGACGATATCATCATTGATATGCGCGAGGTCCGGCACGTCAAAGCGGTTGCGCATGGCCAGCAACATGTCGTCGCCACCTTCGCCGTGGCCGACGAATTTCGGGCCTAAGGCAAAATGCAGCGGGATGAATTCGTCTGACACCCCCACACGAACCGGCACATCATGATTTTTCACCAAAAGCTCGATCTGCCGGGTCAGATAATCTCGAAAGAGCGTCGGATTGGTGATGGTTGTGGAATACAGCCCGGGTTGGCTGACATGGCCAAAGCTCAGACGGCTGTCGAGCTTTTCGAAGGTTTCCACCTTTACGCTCAGCATGGGGTAGCAGGCAGAGATGCGCTGCTTGGGCTCTTCGCCACTGTCCACCATATGCTCGAAATGACGGCACAGAAATTGTGTATTGGCCTCGTATATTTCGACTAGTTGATCGACAGCCTCTACCGGATCGCGTGTGGAAACAGGCTGGAAATGATGGTGGTCAAAGGGGGCAGTGTTGTCGGCAGGTTTCGCCGTTTTCATATCTTTATTTGTCATGGCACTCACTATCGGGCGCGGACGGGCACTGTCCAGCCTTTTGCCCAATGTATGTGAGTACCCGATGACGTTTGTAAACGTTCGGCCGGAGCAGTGTGTCAGTAGCAGGTGCGGTTTGCTGGCGTGCAGATCACGGCAGATGCGCTCATATCAAAACTGGCAGCTGGGGCGGGGCCAACGGCAAGCTTTGCAAGGCCGGCGCCGGCGGCAACGGACAATAATGTGACGATCATTAGCTGGCGAAGTTGCATTTTATCCTCCTGCAACGCGGTACAGCTGAACAATGACATTTTGCATTTGAACCCATGCTGAGCGGGTCGTTCAGCTTGGGTTCAAATTCATGAACGGCGCTTGTCGGGTGGGCTTTCGGGCTTAAGTAGGCAGCAACCGGAGGATCTAATGACCCAACAGACCAAACCCATCGACCTGCACTATTGGCCCACCCCCAATGGTTGGAAAGTGTCCACCATGCTTGAAGAGCTGGGGGTGCCCTATGAGGTTCACTATGTGAACATTGGCGCGGGCGACCAGTTTAAGCCCGAGTTTCTGGCCATCGCCCCCAACAACCGAATGCCCGCCATTGTCGACCCTGAGGGTCCGGACGGCGAACCGGTGTCGATTTTTGAGAGCGGTGCAATTCTGCAATATCTGGCGCGCAAATTCGGCAAATTTTGCGGCGCGACCCAGCGGGACCGCATCGAGGTTGATCAATGGTTGATGTGGCAGATGGGTGGCCTTGGCCCCATGGCCGGCCAGGCCCACCATTTCCGTCAGTACGCACCGGAAAAAATACCCTATGGCATCGACCGCTACACCAATGAGGTGAACAGGCTCTACGGCGTCATGAATAAGCGGCTTGCCGACCGGGACTATCTGGCAGGCGATTATTCCATCGCAGACATGGCCTGCATCGGCTGGGTGGTGCCCTATGAACGGCAGGGGCAGGACCTGAACGATTTCCCAAATCTCAAA
>JBCDIB010000006.1:0-22219 GCA_038749385.1 Pseudomonadota bacterium
GAAGCGTCTGCCGCGCTGGCCGAGCGTCTGTCTTCACCAGTTGCGTGCAACTATCAGCACAACGATGCATTCCCCGGTTCGCACCCGCTGCACGTTGGCCCACTGGGTTATAACGGTTCGAAGGCTGCGATGGAGCTTATCTCAAAGGCCGACGTCGTTCTGGCACTCGGTACCCGCCTGAACCCCTTCTCCACCTTGCCGGGCTATGGCATCGACTATTGGCCCAAGGATGCAAAGATCATCCAGGTGGACATTAATGCGGACCGTATTGGCCTGACCAAAAAGGTCACTGTTGGGATCGTGGGGGACGCCAAGCGTGTTGCGGAACAATTGACCGCCAAGCTCAGCGAGACCGCTGGCGACGCGGGCCGCGAAGAGCGCCAGGCGCTCATTCACCAGACCAAGTCCAGCTGGGCACAGGAATTGTCCCGTCTCACACATGAAGAGGATGATCCCGGCACCAATTGGAATGAGCGTGCCCGCAACCGTGAGCCGGATCGCATGAGCCCCCGTATGGCGTGGCGTGTTATTCAGGAAGTCCTTCCCAAGGACGCCATCATTTCGTCTGACATCGGCAATAATTGCGCCATCGGCAACGCTTATCCGAGCTTTGATGAAGGTCGCAAATATCTGGCACCGGGTCTGTTCGGTCCGTGTGGTTACGGCCTGCCAGCCATTCTTGGCGCGAAAATCGGCTGCCCTGATGTGCCTGTTGTTGGTTTCGCCGGTGATGGTGCCTTCGGTATCTCCATGAATGAGATGACCGCATGTGGTCGCAATGACTGGCCACCCATCACCATGGTGATCTTCCGCAACTATCAGTGGGGTGCTGAAAAGCGTAACACCACATTGTGGTTCGAAGACAATTTCGTCGGTACCGAGTTGGACATGGACGTCAACTACGCGAAAATCGCGGAAGCGTGCGGCCTCAAGGGTATTCAGGTGATGGGTCAAGAAAACCTCCGCGAAGCTCTGACCGACGCTATCGATGGTCAGATGAAGCGTGGCGAGACCACATTCATCGAGTGTATTCTGAACCAGGAATTGGGTGAGCCTTTCCGCCGCGACGCCATGAAGAAGCCGGTCTCCGTGGCTGGCATCTCCAAAGCAGACATGCGCCCGCAAGTCGGCGCTCTGTAAGAAGAACGAAAGTTCCGGGGAAATCGGGCGCGCTGGCCACTGGGTCGCGCGCCCTTTTCTTTTTTGATACCGCAGCCGAAGCGAAAGTGGAGATCGACATGGCCGGCGAAAGCACGATGGACACCATCTATAAACGGGCCCGCGCCAAGCGTAGGCACATCGTGCTGCCGGAAGGTGACGACCCCCGGGTGGTGGAAGGTGCCAACAAGGCAATTGAGCTGGGCCTGGCGGATGTGACGTTGCTCGGTGGCGCAGAGGGCATTGATATAAAGTCCTCTGAATTGCTCGCGCCGCTGGAACGGCAACTGCTTTCTCTCCGTCAACGCAAAGGTATGACGGCTGAGCGGGCCGCTCAGGCCATTGTCGAGCCTCTCAATTTTGCAGCAATGATGGTCAGGGAAGGCTACGCCGATGGCACTCTGGCTGGAGCGGTGTACACCACGGGTGACACTGTGCGCACGGCCTTTCAGCTGATCGGGCGCGCTGAAGGCGTCAGTTCGGTGTCCAGCTTCTTTCTGATGGTGCTACCGGATAGAGGAGACGGGGAGCGCACCGTCACATTTGCTGATTGCGCACTGACCATTGAGCCGAACGCTGAACAGTTGGCAGAGATTGCCATCGCCGCCGCCGCCAACCATACGGCTTTCACGGGCGATGTTGCCCGCGTTGGCATGTTGTCTTTTTCGACCATGGGGAGCGCCAGCCATGCCGCCGCAACGCGGGTCGCGGATGCGGCTGTCAGCGTAGCCGAGAAGAATCCAGACCTCACTATAAGCGGTGAACTGCAATTCGACGCGGCATATGTGCCTTCGGTAGGCAAGGCAAAAGCGCCTGGTGCAGCTGTGCAAGGCGATGCCAATGTGTTCGTGTTCCCCAGCTTGGAAGCGGGCAATATCGGTTACAAAATAGCGCAGCGCATCGGTGGCGCTCAGGCCATCGGCCCGGTGTTGCAGGGCCTGGCCAAACCCGCCAATGACCTCAGCCGTGGTTGCAGCGCCCAGGATGTGACCGACATGATTGCTGTGACGGCGGTTCAGGCAGGTATGGGCGACAGGGACTAGTTTGCTTCTTCCCGGCAAAAGCTCTCATTGTTTCTGTCGATGATCCAGCAGACGGTGCGGCCTGCGTTGCTCACTTCCACCCGTGCGGATCTTGCGTTCAGCAAGCCTCGTCCATCGCCACGATCGACCACCGAAACCACATTGCCATTGTCCCAAACCATCACTTCCGGGTCTCCCGGATTTTGACGGGCGCAGCCACTGCGGCTGAGTTCGGTTCCGCCGCTGGCATAGGAGCATATGAAGGGGCGGGCCCAGTTCATTCCCTGGCCCATATCTTCGATTTCGAGCCCTTCCACGGCGTCATACAATGCCGCGTCATAGCCTGGCTGTTTGTCACAACGGTAATAGATGGTCTGGCTCGTCCAGTCGCCCTCAACACGGCGCTCGACCAGCGAACGACCGCCGAACAGGGGAACCAGATCAATTTGGGCCGGGGATGCTTCGGATTCTTCCGCACGACAACCAGCCTGTACGGTCAGCCCGCTTTGGGTATCTACAAACTGGCTCGGGAATGTTTGCGATACTTCACAGCCACCGCCTTCTCCCTGGTAATCTCCAGTCAAGATCATCAATGCATCTGCACGGCGTTCTATGGTCAAGTATATGCCAAATTCGCGGTTGCTGAGCGTCTTGGTGCAATTTTCGGCGCTGCTTTCATAGCGGCCAATCAAACTGTCCAGATTGGTTTGTGCCACGGCGGGCGCTGCACTTGCCGCCAGCACGCATAGCGCAACAAATATCGTTTTCATTCAGTGCCCGTCTTATCGCTTCTATAAGTGAATATTGAAGCGCTCGCGTAGCGCCTTGTCCACCAGTGGATCTATGAGGCTCTTTGGCGCGGCGGCTAGGATTTTTTCTTTCCGGGTCCGCGCCGCTTCAATCAGATCCGGCTTCCCCACTTCGGCCCATTCCTTCGGAGAGGTGCGGTCAGCAATCACGGGGTACACATATTCGCGCTGCATCAGGCCCAGTGTTTGCGCGTGGCCCAGATAATGGCCCGGCCCATCAAGGCACACTTCGCGCATCACATTCATCGAAACGCTGTCCTCCGTCACATCAATCCCGCGGACGCAGCGCTGCACCTGACCAAGCAGATCGTCCCCAAGGACCAGGCTTTCGTGGCAGAAACCGAGCAGGGATGCGTGCATGCCGACAGCCTCATAGACCATGTTGAGACCTGACAGGCCGGCCATGACGTTGGAGATGGCTTGCTCCCACCCGGCTTGCATGTCTGGCATTTTCGCGTCCGCAATGCCCGCTGCCGCGCCGCCGGACAAGCCGTAGAAGCGGTGCATCTGTGCGCAACCAGCCGTCAGCAAAGCCTGTTCGCCGGATCCGCCGGACATGGCGCCGGATCGGAGATCTGACACAAATGGCCACGTGCCGAAAACAGCAGGGTGCCCGGGCTCGATGGCGTTCACATAAACCAGGCCCGCCAGGCACTCGGCGACGGCCTGCACAATGGATGCCGCCAGCGGAGCTGGGGCCGTGGCTCCGGCCTGACCGGCAGAAAGAAGCAGTACGGGCATGCCGCCACGAATCGCAAGCTCCATGGCTTCGCAGCTTTCGGTGGCGAACTTCATGGGCGGAACGACGAAGCAATTGGTGTTGAGCACAAAGGGTCGCTCGCGCCACGCGGCTTCACTGCCCGCAATCATGTGCAACATGTCGAGACACGGAGCCACCATTTCGGGGCCACAGAACGATGTGCCAATGTGTTTGGTGGTGCCTGCGCAACTGGCGTATATGGTGTTGAGATCGAGCTCCAGATTGTCGGTGACGTCCCGGGCTACGATGGGCCGTTGGAAGAAGTGCACATTGTCCAGCGCCTCAGTCAGCTGCGCTGCATTGTACAGATCTTCAAGGTTGCTCTCACGGTAATCGTTGGTTTGTGGATCCACCATGTGCACAGCTGCGCCAGCAGTGCCGAAATAAGTGCGCGTCCCGGTGAGATGCAGGTCGTGCTTTGGATCGCGGGCATGCAGCGTGATGTTTCGAGCGCATTTTGACAAAGCATCTTCCACCACAGCCGGGCTGAAACAGACCCTGCCATCCTCGTAGCGGGCACCTGCGGCGACCATGGCTTGAATGCCCGAAGCCGGTGCATCTGCCATGCCGATTGTGTCCAGAGCTTCAAGCGCCGCGCGGTGTATGCGTTCGCAACCTTCTGGGGAAATCGGGTTGTACTGGCCGCCGGACAGCCCAGGCCAAATTGGCTTCACGTCATCAGGAAGGGCGGCGGCCCGGGCGGCGACGCGGCTAGCGCGCCCGCCGGCCCTGCGGTTGCGACTGGCTGATTTGGTGTCCGTGCCTTGGTCCATATATCGTCCTCCCCGAAGCCGTAGGATGGACGCCGCCAAGTCACGTTGGCAATAGCGCAAAAGCGACGAAAACTACGCTTTCAGGCCGGAGCCTTTAGCAAGCAACGCGTCTATATCAGAACCCCTTGCTGCTTTTGCAAAGCCGTCAAACCGGCCATGAACGAGCATCTCATCGGCCATTTCGAGGGTTGCAGCATGCACCACCCGTGCCGCTATCGAGCCAATGGATATGCGGCGGACTCCCGATGCTGCCAAAGCGTCCTTGCCCATTTTCGCCATGGCCCCTGTGGCCAAAACGTTCACTGCTCCGCTCACAGCACTCATCAATTCGCTGAGAAGATTGGGGTCGCCGAAAGCCGGCATGTAAACACAATTTGCGCCGGCTTGTTCGAAGGCCTGCAAACGCCGAATGCCCTCGGCGAAATCGTATGCGTCATTCATCACGCCATCTGCGCGGGCGGTGAGGATGAAAGGATCGGGCAGTGCTTTGGCGGCATCTGCGGCGGCGCGAATGCGCTCGACCGCCAACTCGAAATCATAGGCCGGATTGCCTGGCTGCATCATCGTATCTTCGATGCCGCAACCTGATAGCCCAGCCTCGCGCGCAAGTCGGATGGTTTCGGCCACAGTGTCGGGATCGTTGCCGAAGCCATTCTCCAGATCGCCTGAGACCGGCAAAGGAGTGGCGGCGACAATATCGGCGGCGTGGTCCAGCGCCTCGTCTTGGCTGATGGTACCCATATCGGGCCGACCGAGGGTAAAAGCTTGTCCCGCGCTGGTGGTTGCGAGGGCCTGCGCGCCTTTGGCGGCGAACAGTTTCGCAGTACCGATATCCCAGGGGTTGGGAATGACGAAACAGCCGGACGCGTGCAATTCTGCAAATTGTCTGTGCCGTTCCGCCAATTTGATCATGCCTTAACGCGCTCCGATTTGGGGTCGTACATGGGCCGCAAACTTGCCTCAGCTTTTACGCGCGTTCCGGCCACCTCTATTTCGAAGGTGCTTTCCAGCATTTCCGCCGCTGTTTCCCCCGTGCAGGGCACGTAGCCCAGGCCCATGGCGCCGCCCAGCGTGTGCCCGTAGGCACCGGATGTGAGGTAGGACACCAGCTCACCGTTCCGCCAAACCGGCTCATTGTGGTAAAGCATCGGCTCGGCATCGGTGAGCTTGAACTGCACCATACGCATGTCGAGACCGTTCTCCTTCTTGCGCAATACGGCTTCACGCCCGTTGAAGGCTGGCTTGTTCAGCTTCACGGCGAAACCAAGGCCCGCTTCCAGCACATGGTCTTCCTGTGTGATGTCATGACCGAAGTGACGGAAGCCTTTTTCCATGCGCAGACTATCCATCATGTGCAGGCCGCACAGTTTCAGATTTACCTCCGGCGCGACTTCCATGATCGTCTCGAATGCGTGGGCGCACATGTCCGTCGGAATGTATAGCTCCCAACCCAATTCGCCCACATAGGTCACGCGGTGGGCACGGGCGGTGCCCATACCAAGCTCAATGTCGCGGGCGCGGCCAAACGGATGCACGTCGTTCGACCAATCCATCGGAGAGATCTTCTCCATCAGATCCCGCGCGTCCGGGCCCATGATAGCCAACACGCCCTCAGCAGAAGTGGCGTCGAACAACACCACTCGTTCATCACGCAAATGCTTGCGCATCCAGTGCAACTCGCGCTGCACGGTGGCGGCGGGGGTGACGACGATGTAGCTAGTCTCGCCGAGGCGCGTGACTGTCACATCGGCTTCGATGCCGCCTGCATTGTTGAGGAACTGGGTGTAGACGATGCGGCCGACGGGCACGTCCACGTCGCCGCCGCAAATCGTGTTCAGCCAGGGCTGTGCATCTGCGCCTTCGACACGAATTTTGCCGAAACTGGTCATATCGTACATGCCAACACCGGTGCGGATAGTGGCGTGTTCGGTGGCGGAGTTCTCGAACCAATTCTGTCGGTCCCAGCTATATTCGTACTCGCCCTTTTGGCCTTCATTTGCGAACCAATTGGCGCGCTCCCAGCCGGCTGTCTCTCCAAACACAGCGCCGTGAGCTTTCAATTGCTCATGGAAAGGCGAGCGGCGCACGCCGCGGGCGGTGGCCATCTGCCGGAATGGGTAGTGCTCGGCAAACAATAGACCAAGCGTTTCCTTCGAGCGCTCATACAGATAGGTACGGTTGTTCTGAAACGGTTGCATCCGGCGCACGTCCACGTCGCCGAGATCAAAGGGTGGGCGACCTTCCACGATCCATTCGGCCAGCGCCATGCCAGCGCCCCCAGACGATTGAATGCCGATGGAGTTGAAGCCTGCCATGACGTAGAAGCCGCTTACATTTGGGCTCTCGCCCAGATGATAGGCATCGTCTGGTGTGAAGCTTTCGGGGCCGTTGAAGAAGGTGTGAATACCCGCTTCCGCCAGCATCGGCAGGCGTTCAACAGCCTGTTCCAAGATCGGTTCGAAATGATCAAAATCCTCTGGCAGCTGGTCGAAGCAGAAATCTTCGGCAATGCCAGTGCCTTTGCCGGGCAGTGTGGAGGCCCATGGCTTGGAAACCGGCTCGAAGGCGCCCAGCAGCATTTTGCCGGCATCTTCTTTGTAATAGGCGCACTCGTCCGGCACTCGAAGCACGGGCATCTGTTTGAGGTTCGGAATGTTCTCGGTGACGATGTAGAAATGCTCGCAGGCGTGCAGCGGTACGTTCACACCTGCCATTTTGCCAACCTCCCGGGCCCACATTCCGGCGCAGTTGACCACCACATCAGCCTGGATCGTGCCTTGCTCGTCAGCGCCGTCCCGCGACCAACTCACCCCCGTCACACGGTCGCCGTCCTTGTGAATGTCGGTCACTTTGACGCCTTCAATGATGGATGCGCCATTTTGTTTTGCACCGCGGGCGAGGGCCATAGCAATGTTGGCCGGATCGCCCTGGCCATCGAGTGGCAGGTAAACGCCGCCAGTCACGCCGTCGATATTGAGATATTCGTAGCGCTCTTTGACTTCGGCGGGCGAAATTTCTTCGACCTCCACACCAAAAGCGCGGGCCATGGAGGCTTGGCGGCGGATTTCCTCCAGTCGATCTTCGGTTAACGCTGCCGTGATCGACCCGCACCGGCGGAAGCCCGTTGCCACCCCGGTTTCAGCCTCCAACTCGCCGTACAGTTCCTGCGAGTACTTTGCCAGCCGGGTCATGTTTTTCGAGTTGCGCAATTGCGCGATCAGACCAGCTGCGTGCCAGGTGGTGCCGCAGGTCAGCTGTTTGCGCTCCAGCAGCACGATGTCTTTCCAGCCCAGCTTCGCCAGATGATAGGCAACCGAACATCCAGCGACGCCACCACCAATGATGACGGCCTGGGCGTGGGTGGGGACCGGCTTGCCGGTAGAAGCAGGGGCGTTCATGCGCTTAGCCTTTCTGGGGACGGGGAGAGTGAGACACCAATTGGTGTCCGGCTTGGGAAAGCCGTGTGGCAATTTCTGCGATATGAGCAGGGCTGATTTCACAGCAGCCCCCCACCAATGTTGCACCGTCGGCGACCCATTTCATGATGTGCCTTGCATAGGCTACGGGCGTGACGTCTTCTCGGGCGGACAACACGTCGACTGTGGTACTGTTGGTCAGCGGTTCGACAGTTTTGAAGCCGTTCGCGTAGCCCCCATAGGGCACTGCCAGCCCCGAAAGTGTCGATACGGCCTGGTCAGTCGCTTCGGGCGAAGAGCAATTCACAAGAACCGCATCTGCCCCGTGCTCGATCACGCGGTCCGCAACCTCACGGAGGTTTTCGCCCGAACGCAGAAGACGGCCGTTCTTGTCGTCAACGGTGAAGGCAATCCAGGCCTGCTTTTGAGGCGCCTTGATGGCTTTGGTTGCCGCCAGCGCTTCATCGGCGGTGCACATGGTTTCGGCGATGAACAGATCGACGCTTGGCGACTGCATCTCAACGATCTCTGAATATTGCTCGAGGCACTCTTCATAGGGCAGGGTCTGGCCCGGCTGATAGCTGCCGGTCAGCGGCGACAGCCCGCCTGCAATGCAAACCGCTGAATTTTGGCCAACGGCGGCCTTGGCGATGTTGAGAGCCTTGCGTTGCAGCTCCTCAAAGCGTTCGCCGGCGCCGTTGCGATTGAGGCGAGGCCGGGTGATGGCGTAGCTATTGACGATGATCACCTGCGCGCCGGCAGCGATGAAATCCTCGTGGACGGCCTGCACCAGCTCTGGCTGGTCTGCCAGCACAGCCGCAGACCAGAGAGCCGACGGCGGGGTGCCGCGACGATGGATCAATTCTTGACCCATACCGCCGTCGAGAAGGACCACCTGCGCCATATTATTATGCTCTAAGGCGTTCGTTGGCGGGATCCCATAAGGGAGCGTCGGCCTGAACCTCAGCGGCATATTTTTCGCCGAAGATCTCTACTTCCAGTGTTGTGCCCTCGGCTGCCAGCGGCGCCTGCACCATGCCGAGCGCGATGCTCTTATTGATGCGATGGCCCCAGCCGCCGGATGTCACTTCCCCAACGATTTTGTCGCCGGACCAGACCGGTGCCATGTAGGGCGCATCCATGCCATTGGCGGCCACCGTCATGGTGACAAAGCTCTTTTTGGAGCCCTGCTGGCGTTCGTTTTCAAGCGCGGCCTTGCCTCGGAACTCCGGCTTGTCCCACTTCACGAAGCGGCCCATGCCGCCTTCGAGGATGGAATAGTCGGTGGACAGATCGCCCTTCCAGGTCCGGTAGCTTTTTTCAAGGCGCAGGGAGTTGAGAGCGTACATGCCAAATGGCTTCGCGCCAGCCGCGATGACCGCATCGTAAAGTGCGGGTGTGGCGTCCGCCTTTGCGTGGATTTCCCAGCCCAGCTCGCCAGCGTAAGACACGCGGGCCATGATGCAGTCGACGCCAGCGATGGTCGCGGGCTGGTGGCTGAGCCAACTGGATGTGAGGTCAGCATCGGAGATCTGCGCGAACAGATCGCGGGATTTTGGCCCGGTGACCAGAAGCGTTGAGTAGTTTTCGGTTTCGTTGGTCAGGGTCAGCGAACCGTCCTTCGGCAGGTTTTCGCTCAACCAATCGAAATCATGCCATTCGGCCACAGCGGCTGTCATGAGCGTGAAGTCGTCATCGCCTTTGCGGATGAGGGACATTTCGGTGACGATGCGACCCCGGTCGTCAGCGAAGTAGCCGAGGTTCATGCGGCCAACTTTTGGCAGGCCGCCGGTAATCTGCGTGCGTAGCCAATCGGCGGCACCGGTGCCCGACAGATGGTAGCGGGAGAAGCCGGGCATATCGAGAATGCCCACCGCGTCCCGCACAGCTTCGCACTCTTCCTTGATACGCTGAAACCAGGGTCCTTCGCGCTCCCAGGTGAGTGTGCTTTCTTCGGAAGTGTCGTCGCCATCCTTTGCGAACCAGTTGGCGCGTTCCCAGCCATTATAAGCGCCCATCTGGCCGCCCTGGGCGAGCAGTTTGTCGTGGACAGCAGACAGTTTCTTGTCGCGCGCGGCGGGCCACTCGTGGTGCGGGAAGTGCATGGCGTACTCGTGGCCATAGGTTTCCAGCGCCTTGTTCAGAGAATAGTCGTGGTCGGCATGGCCGGTGAAGCGACGCGGATCCACGGACCACATATCCTGCTCGGTGCCACCTTCGGTGATCCATTCCGCTAACACTTTGCCTGCGCCCCCGCCTTGGGCGATGCCGAAGGTGAAGGAGTGTGCTTCGAACGCATTTGGCACGCCGGGCATTGGGCCAATCATAGGCAGGCCGTCGGGTGCGTATGGGATGGGTCCGTTGATCACCCGGCCTACGCCGGAGGTGCCCAATAGCGGCACGCGAGCCATGGCATCTTCAATATACCATTCCAGTCGGTCCAGATCGTCCGGATAGAGCTGGAAGGAGAAGTCTTCTGGCATCGGGTCTTCAGGCGTCACCCAGTGCGCCTTACAATTGCGCTCGTATGGTCCGAGGTTCAGGCCGTGCTTGTCCTGACGCAGATAATAAGAGCTGTCGACGTCGCGGATCATCGGCGTTTTACGGCCATTTTCCTTCGTCCACGCTTCAATTTCGGGAATTTCCTCAGTGAGGAAATATTGGTGGCTCATCACCACCATGGGCACCGTGCGGCCGCCATGGGGCTTGAACCATTCACCCACGCGCTGGGCATAGTAGCCGCAGGCATTGACGACATATTCGCAGCGAATATCGCCTTTTTCGGTGTGGACGATCCACTCGCCATTCTCACGGGACACGCCAGTGGCCGGGCAGAAACGTTGAATGTTGCCATGATTGCCTGCGGCAGCGCACATATCGCGTGCGCCCTTGGCCAGAGCCTGGGTCAACTGTGCGGGATCAATGTCCCCATCGAGGGGGTCCCAAAGGCCGCCGGCCAGATCATGGGTTTCCATGAAGGGGTTGTGGTCCTGCAGCTCTTGAGGGGTGCAAATGTCCATCTCAAGGCCCTGGTAACGGGCTTGGCCAGCGACCTTCTCAAACTCCTGCATCCGCTCCTTGGAGTGAGCGAGGCGGATGGCGCCGGTGACGTGGTAATTCATCGGGTAATCGACGTCTTCAGCCAGTGTGCGGTACATGGCGAGGCCATATCGCTGCATGTTCATCACGGCCCAGTTGGGCGCAAAGTTCGGGCAATTGCCTGCGGCGTGCCAGGTCGAGCCCGCGGTCAGCTCGTTTTTTTCCAGCAGCACGCAGTCGGTCCAGCCAGCCTTTGCAAGATGAAAAAGAGCGGAGGTGCCGACAACGCCACCGCCAATGATGACAACGCGTGCCTGTGTTGGAAAATCAGCCATCGAAAGCTCCCTCTTACGCTCTGCTAATAGACAGGCGGTGAGATCACCCAGATCGCCACCGCATCTTCGTCGGTCGGGTTCGACCAACGATATGTTTCATTTTCAAATTGAAAGCTGTCGCCCGCTTTCAGGGCAAAATGCTTTGCACCGATCTCCAGGGTCAGCTCGCCTGACACGACATAGCCGCCTTCTTGCGTCGGCCGGGCCTGCACCCATTCCGACTGCGCTCCGGCAGCAAATGTGGACCGCAGCATCTCAAATTCGCCGGACAGGTTTGGCGACAGCAATTCTTCGATCAGGCCATCATGTTGAGAGCCCAGGGCAGCGCGCAAATCTTTACGCACCACTATTCCATGCTCTCCGGCATCGGCTTCATCATTCCGGAAGAAAAAGCTCAGCGGAACGTCGAAATGTGCCGCAATCTTGCGAAGGTCCGAAATCGCCGGCTCACGCTGGCCACGCTCAATCTGGCTCAGCCATCCCACTGATCGCTGCACGGCATTGGCCAGATCTGCCAGAGTGACATCCCGGACGCTGCGAAACGCCCGGATGTCGGCACCTACGTGGTGGTTAGTGGTGGCAGTGGTCACTGTGCGAACTCGCAGAGATGTGAAATTACACCCCTAAGTTTTCACATATGCGCCAAAATGCAAGTAGAATTTTCAGCTAGCTGCGCGACCGAGAGCTCCGTCCACCGCGTTGATGATCTCGTCAATATCGTCCTTGGTGGCGATAAGGGCGGGCGAGAACAAAAGCGTGTTGTTGAAGCCGGGCAGGGACCTGTTGGTCGCGCCGATGACCACAGCGTTGTGCTGGAAGCAATCGGCAACGATTGCCTGAACGTCCGGCTCGTCCAGCGGCTCTTTGGTGTCACGGTCTTTCACCAACTCAATGCCAGCGAACAGACCTTTGCCCCGCACATCGCCGATGACGTCATACTTTTCAGCCAGTCCATGAAGCTGTTCGAGCAGGTAATTGCCCATTCGCTCCGAATTTCCGAGCAAATCTTCTTCGATGAGAATGTTCATGTTCTCAATCGCCGCCGCCGGGCCTGCCGTGCAACCACCGAAGGTCGAGATATCGCGGAAATAATTCAGCGGATCGGTGTCGTCTGATTTGAATTCGTTGAACAACGCCTCGGTGGTGACGCAGCACGAGATGGCGGCGTAGCCAGACGCAACGCCCTTGGCCATGGTCACAATATCCGGCTTTATATTGTACTGCTGGTAGCCAAACCATTTGCCGGTGCGGCCCATCCCGCAGACCACTTCATCCATTATCAGGAGAACATTGTACTGCTTGCAGATTTCCTGAACGCGCTCCCAATAGCCGTCCGGCGGCACGATAACGCCTCCGCCAGCTGTGATTGGTTCTAGGATTAGCGCGCCAACCGTTTCCGGTCCTTCGCGTAGAATGACGTCCTCAATGGCGTTGGCCGCACGCAAACCATAATCGTCCACATCGCCCCACTGACTGCGATATTCGAGGCAATGGGGGACCTTCACAAAGTCAGGTGCGTATGGCCCGTATAGCGCGCCACGCTGCTCATGGCCGCCTGCCGACAGGTTGGCCAGCGTTGTGCCGTGATAGTCGCGTTCGCGGAACAGGATTTTGGTTTTCTTGCCGCCATATTTCTGGTGAGCGAGCTGACGCACCATCTTATAGGCTTTCTCGTTCGCCTCTGAGCCCGAGTTGGCATAGAAAACACGGCTCATGCCGGGCATTTTATCCATCAGCATTTTGGCGAACACGGCACCGGGGACAGTACCCATCGTGCCGCCGAAAAAATTCATCTTGAGAATTTGATCGCGCACAGCGTTTGCGATGCGCTCACGCCCATAGCCCACATTGACGGTCCATACACCGCCGGCCACCGCATCCAGATGTTTCCGACCGGCCTGGTTCCAGACGTGAAGGCCTTTGCCCTCAATGATCATAAGCGGGTCAACGGTCTCAAACTTCTTATGCTGCACCAAATGGTGCCAAACATGGGCTTTGTCTGCCTCGATGACCTCTGTGAGATCATTGATATCAGCTTTGATATTCATCGAAACCTCCATGCGCTGTCCGCAACAGCTGCGCTTATTAAACCTCGTCTACGGCCACTTTGTCCAAGCTTGTGGCTGGTGATAGGACCAGCAAAATTTGATTATGGTGCCAGACTGGCGATAGGGTAGCTTTTTAGATAAGGCGTCATCACCCACCGTAAGGATTTTAGCATGCGCTACAGTCTGTTTCATGTCGAGCGCGACAGAGCGACCACATTGCAAAGCCAGATTCGAGAGATGCTTGTGTCTGCAATGTTGGCCGGTCAGCTGCCCGCCAAAGCTCCCGTGCCGTCCACCCGGGCTATGGCCGGGCGCCTGGGCGTGTCTCGCAACACCGTCATGCTGGCATATCAAGCACTTGCAACCGACGGGTTTTTGGTCGCCCGCGAGCGCTCAGGCTTTTACGTTGCTGAAGATGTGCGGGCGGCGTTTCCGGTGAAGCCGGCACGGGCCAGTGCTGCGGCCAGCAGCCATGCCGAAACACCGAAAGGGCCGGAAGTTGACTGGGAGAGCCGCTTCCGCCTGGCCCCCAGCCGTCAACCCAATATCTCCAAGCCGGAAAATTGGCACGATTACAAATATCCGTTCATCTACGGGCAGGTGGATTCAGACTTGTTTCCCATCGGCGCGTGGCGCGATTGCATGCGCCAGTCCATGAGCCTGAAATGGCTCGACGCGTGGACCGATGATCGTTTCGCTGCCGATGATCCCATGCTGATCGAACAGATCCGCCAGAGGGTGCTGCCCCGGCGCGGGGTGATGGCGGAGCCCGACGAATTGCTGGTGACTATGGGGGCGCAGAACGCACTGTTTCTGCTCAACCATCTGTTTGTCCGCGATGGTGCAAAGGTAGCTATCGAAGATCCCGGATATCCTGACATGCGCAACATGTTTGCCCTGCGCGGTGCGCATTTGCGTCCGATCCAGGTCGACAAGCACGGGATGTGCGTGGATCAGCTAACCGACGAAGGCTTGGCGTTTGTCACGCCGAGCCATCAGTTTCCGACGTCCGTTACCATGACGATTGACCGCCGCCGCGCGCTGCTTGATTGGGCAGACCGCGCTGACGCGCTCATTATTGAAGACGATTACGAATATGAGGCCAATTACCGCGGCGAGCCGACCCCCGCCCTCAAGAGCCTCGACCGTTCGGGCCGGGTGATGCATGTGGGCAGCCTGTCCAAAAGCATGATGCCCGGATTACGCATGGGCTTCGTTGCCGCCCCAGCTCCAGTGATAGCTGAATTGCGTGCCATGCGCCGTCTGATTCTACGCCACCCGCCTGGCAATAATCAGCGCGTTGTAGCGCTGTTCCTCGCCCAAGGCGGTCACGATGCTTTGATCAAGCGTCTCCACAAGGTCTATCTGCGCCGTTGGGAAGCCATGAACCTCGCGCTTGCCGATCATTTTCCCGGTTGGAGCAGATCGCCCGCTTTTGGCGGGTCTTCGTTCTGGTTGCAGGGGCCGGGCGGCTTTAACGCGCAACAATTGGCTGAAGATGCTGAGCGTGAGGGCGTGTTGATAGAACCGGGCGACATCTTCTGGTCCGATCCAAAGTCCCATTCATCGAGCTTCCGGCTTGGTTTTTCTTCAATTCCTGAAGAGCGCATTGCCGACGGCATTAAACTCCTTGCCAAGGCGGCGCAAAGGCAATTGGATAGGGTGGTTCCAACGGCTGAAGCGAGCTGATGCGCTGGATGCGCTGAGCCGCTGACCTGGTTGGACCCAATCGGGTTCACTTTCTGGCACTACCGTATCGGTGTGTTCCGGTTTGTGCTGCCGACGCTATCATCGACGTCTCAACAGGAGCTCACCATGAAACTCAAACATTTGACACTTGCACTCGCTGCAAGCGCTGTCGCCTTCACCGGCACCAATGCAATGGCTGCCGGCCATGGCGGCGAAATCACCGTCGGTTACTTCCTCGAGTGGCCAATGCCGTTCCAGTTTGCCAAGGCAAACGGCACCTATGACGATGAGCTGGGCGCAAAAGTGAACTGGGTCAGCTTCGACACCGGTACGGCCATGAGCGCTGCAATGGCATCCGGCGACGTGGACATTTCGGTTTCCCAGGGCGTGCCACCTTTCGTGGTTGCTGCCTCGGGCGGCCAGGACATCCAAATCGTTGATGTGGCTGTGTCCTATTCAGACAACGACAATTGCGTTGTGCGCACCGACCTTGAAATCGACAAAATGAACGCTGGCGATCTGACCGGTAAGCGCGTTGCCGTGCCCCTGGGCACAGCCGCCCACTACGGTTTCTTGAAGCAGATGAGTCATTTTGGCGTTGATCCAGCTTCCATGACAGTTGTTGACATGGCCCCCGCGGAAGGCGCGGCTGCCCTTTCTCAGGGCAATCTCGACATGGCCTGCGGTTGGGGTGGTGCGCTGCGTCGCATGAAAGAAAGTGGCAATGTGCTGCTGACCGGCGCTGAAAAAGAAGAGCTGGGCATCCTCGTGTTTGACGTGACCTCAGCACCAGCAAACTTTGTTGCCGAAGAAAGCGAATTGCTCGCTAAATTCCTGAAAGTCACTGCCGACGCCAACGCCATGTGGAACTCTGGCGAAAACCGTGACGCCATGCTCGAAGCCATCTCCACAGAAGCAGGCATGGACCTCGAAGCAACTGCCAGCACGCTGGAAGGTTTCAGTTTCCCAAGCGTTGATGAGCAGCTGAGCGCCAAATGGCTCGGTGGTGGCAGCCAAGAATTCATGAAGGGCGTTGCTGACGTCTTCGTGGAAGCCGGCTCGATCGACGGTGCACTGGACAGCTACGAAGCAACAGTAAACGTCGCGCCGCTCAAAGCAGCAGCAGGCATGTAATTGATACTAGCGCCGGGGCTTCTGCCCCGGCGTTTTTCTTTGCCATTCGCTTCGATGTGCGTCGGAACCCGGAATGGCAATGCGACCAATATCAGCCAAGTGTCGTTCGGACCGGGGAGGCTGAACAACGCTTGGGACCTAACAATAAAAGGGGACCGGCGTGAGCGGACTTTCCATTGAAAACCTGTCGATGCGCTTCGATCTGCCAAATGGCAGTCATGTGCAGGCGTTGCAGGACGTTTCGCTTCAGTTGAAGCAGGGCGAACTAATGAGCGT
The DNA here is from genome assembly GCA_038749385.1 of Pseudomonadota bacterium. Classification (GTDB taxonomy): domain Bacteria; phylum Pseudomonadota; class Alphaproteobacteria; order Rhizobiales; family Rhizobiaceae; genus JBCBXA01. The sequence continues at coordinate 16,460 of JBCDIB010000006.1, forward strand.
GTTGGGGCCGTCAGGCTGCGGCAAAACCACATTGCTCAATATTGTTGCCGGATTTTTGGCACCCACCGCGGGGGCAATGACGCTAAACGGTCACCAAGTCACGGGACCCGACCCCGAGCGCGGCATGGTGTTTCAACAGGGTGCTCTGTTTGAGTGGATGGATGTGCGTGAGAACGTTGCATTTGGCCCCAATATGATGGGCAAACCCAAGGGTGAAACCGCCGAAAAGGTGGACAATCTGCTGAACATTGTTGGCTTGGGAGATTTCAAAGAGAAGGCCGTTTATGAACTATCGGGCGGCATGCAGCAGCGCGTGGCGTTGGCCCGCTGTCTTGCCAATGATCCCGATGTTATTTTGATGGACGAGCCACTGGGCGCGCTAGATGCGTTGACCCGTGAAAAGATGCAGGGGCTGGTGCTTAAGCTTTGGAAAGAAACTGGCAAGACCATCATTCTCATCACTCACTCGGTGGAAGAGGCATTGCTGCTGGGCGAGCGTCTGGTTGTCATGGCGCCGCGTCCGGGCCGTATTCATAAAGAGTACCGCCTGCCGTTTGCGGATGCGGGCGTGGGGCAAGACCTGCGGGCCGTGAAGGCCGACCCGAATTTCGGCAAGCACCGCGAAGAAATCCTGTCCATGATCTGGGACATGGAAGAAGAAATTATGGGCCGTCAGGAGGACGCAGCATGATCCCGATTTTGATCTATGTCGCGATTTTTGTCGCAGCTTTCTTTGCAGCCAAGGCTGTTAGCGCTGGTATGCAGCGCAGCGATTACACGTCACTGAAAACCGTCACCTTCGGTGATGAGAGCGCTGTTACGCCAAATCGCATCGCGAGCATCGTTTCGGTGCTCAGCCTTTTCGTGCTTTGGGGTGCCTTCACTGGCTCCGCTCTTTTGCCAAGCTTTCTGCACGCGCCGGGGCCCTTTGCCGGTGATACGCAGTTCACTTACACTGTCGATGCCAATGGTCAGCGTGATGATGCCGATGTGCTTGTGCGCGTTTTCCCCCAGGGCGAAGAAGTTGACGCCCCTGAGATTGCGCCCGGTGGCGGCTTCGCAAAATCTGACTCTACCACCATTCAGAGTTATCGCAGCGCTCTGGTCCGCGTCGATCAGAACGACGAGTTGGGTCGTGATGCTGGCGCAACGGTTGTCGCAGTGAACGACCAGGCGATTGCGCCGGGTGAAGAGGTTTTTACCGATGATCTACGTATTGCGATGACGCCCCGCGGCACATTGAACGTGGAGCCCAATAAGGGTTGGCAGATGGAAGATATCTGGCTGCCGGCACCGGAGGCGGTGGTCTCGCGCATCGTTTCCATAACCTCCGATGGTTTTCGCAATTTCACCCTGATGGAACACCTTGGTTATTCGCTTTTCCGCGTGATTGTGGGTTTCTTCTTCGGTGCGTTGGTGGGTATTCCACTGGGCTATGCCATGGGGTTGAGCAATTGGTTCCGCGGCTGGTTTGACCCGATCGTGGAGTTCATGCGGCCAGTGCCGCCACTTGCACTCATTCCTCTGGTCATCATTTGGGCGGGCATTGGTGAGACCGGTAAGATCATTCTGCTGTTCCTCGCGGCATTGTGGATCATGGCGATTGCAGCGCGCTCCGGCGTGTCTGGTGTCAAGATTTCAAAAGTGCATGCGGCCTACTCCTTGGGGGCCAGCAAGACGCAGATCTTGCGCCATGTGATCATTCCCAACTCCCTGCCGGAAATTTTCACCGGTGCGCGGGTGGCGATGGGCGTGTGTTGGGGCACGGTGGTTGCTGCCGAGCTGGTTGCCGCTGAAGTGGGTGCCGGCATGATGATCATGACAGCGTCAAAGTTCCAGAACACCGACATTGTGATCATGGGCATCATTCTCATCGGCATTATCGGTTTCGCCATCGATGTGTTGATGCGCATTGCCGAAAAGCGTCTTGTGCCGTGGAAAGGCAAGGGCTGAGGAGCAATTGCTGATCTTCAGTCAGCCTGCGAGATCGTTTGGGCGGCGCTTAAAGTGCCGTCCAAAACATTCGGGCAGCAACGATGATAAGGAAAACACCAAAAGCGATCTCCATTTGGCGCTTGCTCAACCCGTGGGCGATGCGCACACCGAGGGGAGCGCACAACAGGCTGGTTGGCATAATCAGTGCAACGGCAATCAGGCTGACATAGCCAAGCGAAAAGTCTGGCAAGGCGGGATTGCCCCAACCTGCATAAACATAGCCCAACACACCGGGTATCGCGATCAGCATGCCAAGCCCCGCTGAGGTTGCGACCGCCTGATGGATCGGGCGGCCGAAGCTCGTCATGAACATGTTGTTCAAATTGCCGCCGCCAATGCCCATCAAAGCGGATATGAATCCGATGCCAAAACCCACGCCATTGGTGGCGACGGGCCGGGGCAACTCGTTGGACAGCGACCAGTCTTTACGGTTGGCCAGCATTTTGACGGCGACGAGCAGGATCACCACTCCAAATATGATTTTCAGGGCGTTGCCGGAAATGTCTGCCACGAGCAGAGAGGCGACGATGACCCCCAGTGGCACCCAGAGCGACCAGCGTTTGAGAAGTGCGGTGTCTGGCGCACCGCGAGCGAGGTGCGAGCGGAACGAGCGTATTGATGTTGGCACTATGATGGCCAGCGATGTGCCAATCGCCACGTGGGTAAGTACGTCTGGCGATACGCCCTGAAAGCGCAAGAACTCAATGAGGACAGGCACCAGCACGGCGCCGCCGCCAATGCCAAAGAGACCCGCCAAGACACCGGCCATGGCCCCTGCCAGACCAAGTGATATGGCCAGCGTGGCCAGGTTTGGCCAGTCGATTGAAGCGAACATGCAGGTCTCCGTGCGGGGTGTGGTGACCCGCAGCGATCGCGGCTCTTATGACGTGGACGCTTCTGCACCAGAGCCGCCAAGACCTCAACCCGCGCAGGCTCGTCATGCATAGGCCTGTAAGGCTGCTAAGCTGTGCGGCGTGCTTCCCAATTGTCCATCAGTTCGGAAAATTTGTCCGGCGACACTCTGTCGGCGAGCGCTTGGCGCAAGATCTCCGCTTGGGTGAGCGGGGCAAGACCGCCGACGGGCGGATCAGTGTCTAGATTTGTCGGGTAGGCGTAACCTTCGGCGCTTGCCGCAATAAGCGCTGTCATTTGTGCGTCGTTGAGGTTTGCATTCGCCAAGTGCGGATAGATCGCTCGACAGACCGCTGCCCGATCAACCGTTTCAATGGGTCTACCCATGGCTGAAGATATTTGGACCAGATTGGCCAGCCGCAAAATGTTTTCAGACTGGTTGTGCCCTGAACCGTGCATGAGAGCAGGATTGAAGAAAACCGCATCACCTTTTTCCAGCGGCAGCTGCACATGGTGTTCCGCGAACACCGCCTGAAACTCCGGCCGGGTGTAGGCAACATATCCTTCGGCAAATTGCTGGCTGAACGGCAGATATAGAGTAGGGCCGCTCTCAAGTGGCATGTCCACATGTGCGATGGCGCCCTGCAGGGTGAGGGCTGCGCTCATGCCGTGTGCATGGGCGGGGAAGCGTATGGCGCGTTCGCCCGGCATGAACCCAAGATGATAATCGCGGTGGGGAATTTGCGGCTCTCCGCCCGGGTTCACGCGGTTCACCTGGGCGGTCACCTGATAGCCGTCGCCCAGCCAAGCTAGAGACGCGAGGTCGAGGCAAGGGTTGGAGAAATAGCGCACAAAGTTCGCCGGGTTTTCCACTGCATGCTTGCCCAGCGCGTTCCATATCCGGTCATTGGCGCCGGGCTTGGCAAAATGATCGCCTGCACCCGCCCCGGACGCTCTTTCCTGTTCGATCATTTGCTCGAACATGGCTGTCGCCTCATCCATGATGTCTTGGTCGTCAAAGGCGTTTTTGATCGCGACAACCCCCGCGCCCGACAGAAAAACCTTTGCCCATTCAGCCGTCAGTTCCAGCCGACCCTGATGGCTGGCCGCACATGCCCGCACCCGGTTGCCATCATATATCGGCACGTTCTTTTGGACGTCCATTGCGTGGGGATGATCCGCAAGCTCAGCGGTGCGGCTGATTTGCCGAACGAATTCATTCACATCGCCGGAATGGCTTTCATACCAGGCAGCATTTTTAGCGCTGGCGACAGGGTTGTTGGCATCCATGGCGTTGGCCTCTCTCTCTGATATCTATCTTGTGTTTATCTGGCTTGTGTTGCGCTGTTCATTCAAAATCAGCGATTTTGACGGTGCGGCCTTCGCGGGCAGATGCGGTGGCCGCACGGGCCAGCACCAGTGAACGCAGGCCGTCATTACCGTCCGGTTCAGCACTCTCGCCATCAACGATTTGGCGCACGAACGCTGCGATTTCGGCGGCATATGCCTCCGTGTAGCGGGTCATGAAAAAGTGGTGCAGCGGCGCGCGATTGTAACCGTGTTCATTGGCCAATTCGGTGGACACGGAGCGGTGGTTCTCCGCGTGCACCATGCCCTTGGAGCCGTGCACTTCGATGCGTTGATCGTAGCCATAGCTGGCACGGCGCGAGTTGGTGATGCTTGCCTGCTTGCCGCTGGCCGTGCGCAGAATGATTGAAGCTGTGTCGTAGTCGGGAACATCTGCAATTTCGGGGTAGACCAGCACTGAGCCCTGGGCGGTGAGGGACACCGGCTCCTCGCCCAGCAGCCAGCGCGCCATATCGAAATCGTGGATTGTCATGTCACAGAACAGGCCGCCAGACGATTTGATATAGTCGAGGGGCGGGCCTTCGGGGTCACGGCTGACGATCTGCACCAGCTCTACATCGCCAATTTTGCCATCTGCGATTGCCCGTTGTGTAGCCGCAAAACTTGGGTCGAAGCGACGGTTGAAACCGACCATTAGGCTTGCGCCAGTTTCTTTGACGACGGCAAGGCATCGCTTCACACGCTCGACATCAAGATCAATGGGTTTTTCGCAAAAAATGGCTTTTCCTGCGCGGGCGAAAGTCTCGATCAAGTCTGCATGCGTGTCAGTGGGCGTGCAGATGATGACACCGTCTATCGAAGTGTCGGCAGCAATTTCCTCAACGCTCATGACTGCGGCGCTGGTCTTTTCAGAAAGCGCGCGCGCAGACTGTGGAAACGCATCCGATATTGCCGTCAGCTGCGCGTGAGAATCGTTGCCAACTGCCTTGGCATGGACCGCGCCGATGCGGCCGGCTCCGACAAGCGCAAGATTGATCGAATTTGGCACAATCACCTCCCAATGATCTGACGCTATACGCCTAAAATTTGTGCAATGCGCAATCCGTCCCGCATCAATTAAGCTATAACAAACAGAAAGTTGCCTCTCACCGAAGGCAATTGCTTATTTGTTCACACTCAGGGGTAGCCAAGAAAAATCAAACGTGCAAACATTTTGCAACCGGTTGCAAAGCGCCGCGTCGATTGAACTTCAAACGGTTTAGTTGACATAGGCAGCTGGCAATCTGGTCGCAATTCGCCGGACCCGGGAGGAAGCCCTTGGGCTGGGTCCGGCGTACGCGCCACCATTTTGGTGGTGTCATTAGTGCTTATTTCTGGGAGGAATTTATGAAGCGCATTCTCAAAACGGCCGTTCTGGCTGCATCCGCCGTCGGTTTTGCTGCCGTGGCATCTGTGTCAGCCATGGCCGCGGGCCACGGTCCTGAGCGTTATGTGATGATCACGCACACTCAGGGCACTGACCCATTTTGGCCTGTGGTGGAAAAAGGTGGCCGTGACGCCGCCGCTGCCGTTGGCGCAGAGCTCGAGTACAATTTCGACGTTTCC